>NZ_SLAP01000026.1 GCF_007126775.1 Cecembia sp.
ATTTTTTATCTTCTGAATTAAATTCTGAAGCAAAATCCATTTACCAATAGGATTCAATTTTCTTAATGAAAACCTTAATTCCTTAACATCTTCATGTTTCAGAAATCTGACTTCCGAAATTGATTCCTCACGCTACATTCTTCATTATCCTAGCCTATATCCTGGCCCCAACTATCCTGATAGCCATCGGGACCACTGGACATTTTTTTAAGGTTCGGTCCTGAAATCCTCCTTCCGAAATCCGAAATTTCAATAATCTCTAAATACTTGGTAAATTGTACTTAGTACTTGGTACAATCTTAAGTCTTATATCTTGTATCTAGCATCTACTAACCATACATCTTCTCCCTCAATGCCTTGATTTCAGAGGATTCCAGATAGTCATCATAAGGCATTCTTCTATCAATGGTACCTTGTGGGGTAAACTCAATAATTCTATTTGCGGTAGACTGCACAAAAGCATGGTCAAAAGAGGTTAGCAACACTGTGCCGTTGAATTCAATGATGGCATTGTTAAAGGCCGTGATAGATTCAAGGTCCAAATGGTTGGTAGGCTCATCCATCACCAATAAATTGGGATTTTGAAGCATCATCCTGGAAATCATACACCTTACCTTTTCACCTCCGGATAGAACAGTGGCCTTTTTGAGAGTCTCTTCTCCTGTAAACAGCATCCTGCCCAAAAAGGTCCTTACATAAGCTTCTTCCTGATTGGTAGAGTATTGTCTCAACCAGTCTATAAGATTCAGTTCAGTATCAAAATACTTGGAATTATCATTTGGGAGGTAAGCCTTATTGATGGTAACCCCCCATTTAAAGTTTCCTTTTTGTGCTGGAATATCTTCCATAATGGTCTGGAAGAACTTGGTGACAGCTTGTTTGGTTTTGGAAACAAAAGCGATCTTATCTCCTTTATCCACCATCAGGTTGACATCAGTAAAATAGATGGCATTTTCATCTTTCAACTCCAGTCCTTCCGTCATGAAAATCTGATCTCCTGCCTCCCGTTCAGGTTTGAAAATAATTCCAGGATATTTTCTGGTGGAAGGTTGGATGTCATCAACATTCAGTTTTTCAAGCATTTTTTTCCGCGCAGTAGCCTGTTTTGATTTTGCAACATTGGCCGAGAAACGTGCAATAAATTCTTGCAGTTCTTTGCGTTTTTCTTCTACTTTCTTGTTTTGATCTGATTTTTGCTTTGCTGCGAGCTGGGAAGACTCATACCAAAAGGTGTAATTACCCGAATAAATTTTTATTTTGCCAAAATCAATATCTACTATATGCGTTGAAACGGCATCTAAAAAGTGACGGTCGTGGGATACTACAATTACAAGATTTTTGAAGTTGACAAGAAAGTCTTCCAGCCAATTGATTGTTTCTGTATCCAGGTCATTTGTGGGTTCATCAAGTATCAGAATGTCAGGGTTACCAAAAAGTGCTTGGGCCAATAATACCCTAACTTTTTGATTACCGGCCAATTCCTTCATTTTAAGGTAATGTAAGTTTTCTGATATGCCCAAGCCTGAAAGGAGGGAGGCCGCATCAGACTCTGCATTCCAGCCGTCCATTTCCGCAAATTCTGCTTCCAGTTCGGATGCTTTGATGCCATCCTCTTCTGTAAAATCTGCTTTCATGTATATGGCATCTTTTTCCTCCATGATAGAGAAAAGCTTTTTATGCCCCATGATGACTGTTCGAAGTACTTCTACTTCATCAAACTCAAAATGGTTTTGCTTCAAAACAGCCATTCTCTGACCAGGCGTGATGTTGATGCTTCCAGATGTACTGTCTTGATCTCCCGATAGTATTTTAAGAAAGGTGGATTTTCCTGCTCCGTTGGCACCTATGACACCATAGCAATTGCCAGGGGTGAATTTTAAATTGACATCTTCAAATAAGGTTCTTTTCCCGAACTTTAGGGACAAATTGTCTACTGAAATCATGAATGGCTAATTTTTTTAAAGGTGCAAAGATAGTCATTTTGATCACAAAGTGTAAGATTCTGGTAAGAGAGACTGATCAGAAATCAGTAGATTTATTATCAAGGTCAATTTCCTTTATCCAAATGTTCCTGTAGAGTACATTGTGCCCTTCCGCCTGCAACTTTATTCCTCCAGGTCGGTCTGTGATTCCTTTTCCTCCCTCATTGCCGCCATCTAATCCTGAATTGGGTCCACCCCATACTTGTTGGATCTCCTTATCTTCGTGGATTTTTTGACCATTGAAGTAGATTGTAACCCGTGCCTTTTCGCTTAATTTCCCGTCTTTGAAACGTGCAGCCCTAAATTGAATATCGTAAGCATTCCATTTACCTACCCCATGGTATGCTTCAACAATGGGTAAGTGCTCATTGATGATAGCGGCCATGCCGTGTAATCCATAATCCCCATCTAAAATCTGAATTTCATACCTGTTTTGAAGGTAAACACCGGAATTGCCTGCTTCTTCCTGTACCAAAAATTCTACGTGCAATCTAAAATCTTTAAATTCCTGATTGGTCACAATATCTGCTGCACCATATAGGCCTCCTGCTGCAGCAGGATCATTGCTGTTCATGGCGTATCCGGAATCTACAGGGTCTTTTACAATTTGCCATTTGATGGGGAGCTCGGCTTTTAATCTAGGGCCTTTCCAATAGGTCCATTTTTCGTCCAACATTTCTCTGCTGCCATCAAAAAGCATGGTGGCTGTTTCAGGTTTGTTGGTGCCAACACCTATTTGGGCATTGGCATTGGCAATAAATAAAATAAGACAGAGGGAAAGGAAATGATTTTTCATAGGCCATGTTGGGAAATGATTTGAATTCAAATAAGCGAATTTATTGATGGATTTTTATGCTGTTCATGGAATTTTTGATCAATTATATTGGAAACTGACTAATTTGGTAAATTCAAAGCACATAAAAATGAAAAATCTACTTTTACTATTTGGGTTGTTTTTCTTTACTGTTGTATGCTGCACTCATAAAGAACAGATCAGTAAGGAAGCACATCTGTCCGAAATCAACGATTGGCATGAGAAACAAATGGCTTCTCTCAAGTCTGAAACAGGTTGGTTAAATCTGATAGGTCTGTATTGGTTGGATGAGGGAATTCAATCATTCGGTTCAGGTGAAACTATGGATTTGAGACTTGATAACATTGATTTTCCGGAAGAAATTGGGATGTTTGAATTAAAGGAAGGGAAGGTATTTTTTTTACCCGCAGTTGATGGTGTGATTTCAAGTTCAGGGGAGCTCAAATCCAAAACCATGATCTTTGATGCTGACGATCAAATCTCTGAAGCCCTAACTTATGAGAGTCTAAACTGGACAATTATCAAAAGGTCAGATGCTTTTGGAGTCAGATTGAGAGATCATGAAGCGGACGCCGTCAGGACATTTGAAGGAGTAGAGCAATTTCCGATAGATATCCGATGGAGGCTCATTGCCGATTTTGTTCCTTACCAACCTGTTAAGCAAATTCCGATTACCAATGTGATAGGACAGACCAGTCTCAATAGCTCTCCAGGTTATCTGCAATTTGAGTGGGAGGGAAAACTTTATAAAATTGATGCTTTGGGCAATGAAAATGATGAAGAGTTGTTTTTAATTTTTGCAGATGAAACCAGCGGTGGTGAAACTTATGGAGGTGGAAGGTACATGTATGTAAAAAGTGCTGATAATCAGGGAAAAATCATTCTCGACTTTAATAAGGCTTATAACCCACCATGTGTTTATACTCCCCACGCCACCTGTCCTTTGCCTCCAAGGCAAAATATATTGGATTTGCCCATTGCTGCAGGCCATAAAAATTATGGAGATCATTGATGGTTTAGGCCGCTTCCATTAATTCAGATTGCTCCTCTGCTGCAGGTACGGTTACCTTTACTACATTTTTCAAAAAATAGATAGTTTCCTGCAATACGCTCTCCCAATCATCCGAAGTGATGCTTGAAGCAATGACATGGTCCCCTGACTCAGGGAAAGCAATTTTACTTTTCAGATGATGGGGGGTATTCACTTGTTCAAACATTTCCAACATATGTGGAACAGAAACTACCTTATCCTGTTCTTCCTCATTTTTATAATAATAGGCCAAAAACAAAGGTTGCTTTATTTCTTGAAATGTTTCTTTTTTCATTTTACTTCTTATCAAAATACCCAGACTTCGGTAGCTATTAAGATGGTATTGTTCTGACCAATATTTTGCTTTATCACCTTCTCTAGGATTCAGAATGACTCCATTTTCATATTGAAACTTTTCTGCCAAGTAGGACAACCAGGGTTTGAAAAAGATTTCCAATCCATCCCCATATTCTCTTATACATGGGGAAAAGAGAATCAAGGCTTTCATATCAGGCCTTTCTGAAGCCAATGTCAATGAAAGTGCACCTCCCATAGAAGTCCCGATTACAATTACCGAATCCCCAAGACTTTTACCTATCATATAGGCTTCTCTCACCTCATCAACCAATTTTTGTGCTGTCAAATGTTTGAATGCATCGGGCCGTGATATTCCGTGTTCAGGAAGTCTTATCAAATAGAGATTTGCTCCAAAATGAGCAGCAACTTCTCTGTGGACCGGATCTCCTTCCATCTCACTGGCTCCAAAACCATGTATGTATACAATGGAATAGGCAGTCTTACTTTTATTGGTACTGTCTGCCCAGATGATTTTAGCTTCATTATTGGGTTTTAAACCTTGGACTGTATCTTCCTTGCTCCTTACAAAATTTTCCAAGTCATACATTCTGGTAGGTACTTCGGGATATTCTCCTAAAAGTGGTGCTACTGAAGATTTTGGTCCCAGCATATAGGTGATGGCAAGAAGAATGGCTAAAACAAGTAAAATTTTAAGCGTTGTTTTCATCGTGGATTATATTGACACCGTAAAAATAAGGGTTATGTTGAAACTATCAGGAAAGAATTCGCAATCTTTGTTTTAAAAGCAGCAAAATTCAATTATAATTATTTTTGTAAAATAATTAGACACGAATGAGACAAAGTAATATCGGTAAAACACCTCCCTTCCTGTTAATCTTGGCCATGCTTTTTGGTTGTGCTGAAAAAGGCAATTTGGATTATAATTTTAAAACAGAAGATTTTGAGCCCCATGTTATAGCGCTTTCGTCGGACGATTTTATGGGGAGGATGCCATTTACTGAAGGGGAGATCCTTACATTGGATTATCTAGAAGCCCAATTTATCGAACTGGGTTTGCAGCCCGGTAATGGAGATAGTTTTTTTCAGGAAGTACCCATGATGTCCATCATCTCTCAGCCAGAAGAAATTATGCGGATTAAAAAGCCGGGAGGGGAAATTACTTTAGAAGGATTCAGAGATTATGTGCTTTGGACGCAACGTGTAGATTCAGAGGTGAAGTTTGAGGATGCTGAAATCGTTTTTGCCGGATATGGAATTGTAGCCCCAGAATATGGCTGGAATGATTATGAGAACCTGGATGTAGAAGGAAAAATCGTTATGGTCATGGTCAATGATCCTGGGTTTGGCAGGGAAGAAACTGATCTTTTTAAAGGCAATGCTATGACCTATTATGGTCGATGGACCTATAAATTTGAGGAAGCTGCTAGGCAAGGGGCTTTAGGAACCTTGATAATTCACGATACGGAACCAGCTGGCTATGGCTTCAATGTGATACAAAATGGCTGGAATTCTGCTAAATTGTACTTGGATTCCAGGGGATCTGAAATGTATAGGCCTGTTTTTGAGGGTTGGGTTACCTTACCAGTTGCCAAGAAGCTTTTTGATATGGCAGAAATGGATGCTGAGGAAATGCTGGGAAATGCCAGGTCTTCTGCGTTCCAACCTGTATCCCTTGGACTGAAAGCAAGCAGCAGTATAAATGTCACTGTCAATTATGCACAGTCCAAAAATGCCATAGCATTGATTGAAGGAAAAAGTAAACCGGATGAATACCTGATTTATACCGCCCATTGGGATCATTTAGGAATTGGAAAGCCTGATGAAACCGGAGACAGTATCTATAATGGAGCTTTGGACAACGCCAGTGGTGTAGCCGCTCTTCTTGCATTAGGGAAGGCTTTTCAGTCCAATCCCCCGGAAAGGTCTATTGTTTTATTGATGGTCACAGCCGAAGAACAGGGCTTATGGGGCTCTGCTTATTATGCTAAAAATCCAGTTTTCCCAAAAGAAAAGACTTTGGCGAATATTAATATTGATGGGATCAACCATATTGGGAAGATGAGAGATGTATCTGTCATCGGGGTAGGGCAATCTGATCTGGAAGATCTCCTGGAAGATGAGCTTCAAAAACTGGGAAGATATAGTGCTCCCGAGCCTACTCCCTCGGCAGGGTATTATTATCGATCGGATCATTTCAATTTTGCAAAAATCGGAATTCCTGCACTTTATTTTGGAACTGGGATTGATCATGTTGAAAAGGGAAAAGAATATGGATTGGAGAGGCAGCTGGATTTTACAATGAATCATTACCATAAACCATCAGATAAATTTATCCCAGGTGAATGGGATTTGGACGCTGCTTTGGATGAAATTAAGCTTTACCATAATATAGGGCAACGATTGGCCAACAGTCGTATCTGGCCACAATGGAAAGAAGGCTCTGAATTCAAGTCTGTTAGGGAAGCATATATGAAAAGATGAATTTCCGAGCCAATTTTTTTTGTGAGCGGTACAAACTTTTTCTATAACAAAGTAAACTTTTTGTGAGTACTCTCCGTTAGTCCTGTGTTTGTGATAGTAAAATATGGAGAGCATTTTACAAAAAATTCGTGTGGATGTCAATGAGGATATTTACCTCAAAGATCCATACAGTTCCGATTTGGGCAAAGATATAATCCGGGCTTCCATTCAAATGATGTTGGAGTTGGGGTTTGAAAATTTTTCTTACAAAAAACTTTCTGTAAGAATAGGCTGCACAGAATCAGCTATTTACAGGTATTTTGAGAACAAACATAAATTACTTCTTTACCTTACTTCTTGGTATTGGGGCTATGTGCGGCAAAACTTTATTTTTGGCACAGCCAATATGGAGGATCCCAAAAGAAAATTAGAAATTGCGATTCAGATTCTAGTTAAAGGCCCCATATTTACAAAAAATGACTTTATTGATCCTTTGGCATTAAGAAGATTATTGACAGATGAAGCTGCCAAAGCGATCATGACTAAGGAAGTAGATGAGGAATACCAAAAAGGTTTTTTCAACCATTATTTTAAATTGGGAGAAATTATAGCTGAAATCATTAAAGAAATCAACCCCTGTTTTCAATATCCAAAGACGCTGGTTTCAACAGTAATGGAGTCCAGTCTTATGCAGTCGTATTATTCCAGACACCTTCCGGATATGACCGAGCACCAACCAGGAGATGAAAGGCGTGTTGATTTTTTCAATCAATTAGTTTTTAAAACCATAGCAAATGAAAATTGATGTAGCAATGACCCCTTTAAAGAGGTTTTTCAAGCTTCTTGCAGAAGAGGATAAAGAAGTATACGCCATATACTTTTATTCTGTTCTTAATGGGGCGGTTTCTCTGGTTTATCCCCTTGGTATACAGGCCATAGTGAATTTTGTGCTGGGAGGAAGGGTCAGCACTGCCTGGTTGATAATGATTCTTGTCGTTGCCGTAGGGATCACATTTGGAGGATTTTTACAAATCTCTCAATTGTACCTTACAGAAAAACTCGAACAGCGGGTGTTCACCAAAACAGGCTTTAGTTTTGCTTACCGCTTACCTAGAATGAAATTGGATGCCCTTCAGGATAGGTTTACCCCAGAGATTGTCAATAGGTTTTTTGATGCAGTAAGTCTTCAAAAAGGGATGTCTAAAATTCTGATTGATTTTTCTTTTGCAACTGTACAGATCTTTTTTGGTATGATTTTATTGGCTTTGTACAATGTGTTTTTTGTGATTTTTAGTCTGATATTGATTGCGTTGGTTGTTTTGATTTTCTATTACACTAGCCCCAAAGGCATGGAAACCAACCTTAAAGTATCCACTCAAAAATACAAAACAGCGTATTGGTTGGAAGAAATTGGAAGGACAATGGCAACATTCAAGTTGGCAGGCAATTCGAAACTTCCTTTCAATACCGTAGACAAGCTTTTGTCATCTTATGTTGACTTTAGAAACAAGCACTTTGCGGTTCTTGTTCTACAATACAAGGTCATGATTGTTTTCAAGGCGCTGATTGTCACGGTACTTTTGGTTGTGGGTAGTTTACTTTTGATAGACAACCAAATAAGTATTGGACAATTTATTGCAGCTGAGGTTGTTATTATTTTGATTGTCAGTTCGGTAGAAAAATTAATTCTTTCTTTGGATATAGTGTATGATACGCTAACCGCAGCAGAAAAAATTGGCCAAGTAATGGATTTGCCTTTGGAAAGACAGGAAGGCACAGAGAAATCCCTGACTACCAATAACCAAAGTTTAAAATTTGAGGTGAGAGAATTGGGATTTAAATCTAAGGACACCAGCTTTGATATCCTCAAAAATGTGAATTTTACCGTCAATGCAGGAGAGAAAGTAATTCTTACTGGTTCTAGCGGAAGTGGCAAGAGCACCTTACTTTATCTGATTGCCGGACTTTATGGGGAGCATGGGGGTAGGGTGATAGTCAACGATCTGCCTATAGATACAATGAATCTAGACCGTTTGAGGAGTTATATTGGGGACAGCCTTTCTCATCAATCTATTTTCAATGGTTCCATTTATGACAATATCACCTTGCATAAGGATGTCGGGGATAAGCATGTACGCGAAATCATTGACCTTGTAGGCTTGAAAGAATATATTTATCAACTACCAGAAGATTGGGACACAATTTTATTACCTGAGGGTAAAAATCTTAGTAAACATATTATTAGCAAGTTGATATTGGCGCGGTGCTTGGTTAGTTATCCTAAGGCATTGATTCTTGAAGATATAATTTCTTGTTTCGAAATGGAGGAAAGGATTAAATTTATCGATTATCTCCTGGATGGAAAATGGACATTAATTCTTGTTTCAGAGGATCCTGAAGTCATCAAAAAATTCCCAAGAGTGCTTGCTCTTGAGCAGGGTAAACTTGTATTTGACGGTTCAAGCGAAGTGTATTTAAAGAGTAAAAATCTATAAGCCCCTTATTATGATAGATATTTCACCAAATAAAATCGGGGAAAAAATTAAGGTAGAAGGATATAAGAGCCTTGGAATGAGTTTTCCCAAAGGAGAAAGCAAAAAGAGGATACAAATTCTTATTTGGGCATTGGTTGGCGCTTTCTTATTTCTATTTCTTCCTTGGACGCAGAATATCCGGTCCAAGGGCTTTGTTACTGCCCTAAGACCAGATCAAAGACCGCAAACAGTACATTCCATCATAGCAGGAAGGATAGAAAAATGGCATGTTGCAGAAGGTGATTATGTACAAAAAGGGGATACTGTATTATTGGTTTCAGAGATCAAGGATGACTATTTTGATCCTATGCTATTGGAGAGAACCAGATTGCAAGTAGATGCGAAATCCATGGCGGCAAGGTCCTATTCTGAGAAGGTGAAATCCCTTGAAGTCCAAATTTCTGCGCTAAGAGCAAACAACGTGTTGCGAAGAGAGCAGGCAGAAAACCGCCTAAGAATGGCGGAGCTTCAGGTGACTTCTGACAGCATCAAATATGAGCAGTCCAAAGTCAATTTTAAAATAGGAGAGGAGCAGCTTAAGCGAGCAGAGAACTTATTCCAAGAAGGACTCCGTTCTTTGACAGACTTTGAACAAAGGCAGTTGCGTTTTCAGGAAGTACAGGCCGGTTTGATCGCATCTGAAAATGATTTATTGAAAAGTATCAATGCGAGAATTGCCGCCAATATTGAGTTGAATGCCATAGATAATGATTTTAGGGACAGAATGGCAAAATCTACAGCTGATATGTATGAGGCGATGTCTGCTCAGTTTGATGCCGAAGCTACTGCGACGAAGTTAGAAAATCAATATTCCAATTATGAGGTAAGAACAGGTTTTAGGTATATTTTAGCTCCTCAGGAAGGTTATATCACTAGAGCCATACAAGTGGGTATAGGAGAAACCATTAAAGAAGGCGCCGAAATTATCAGTATTTTACCAGGAAATGCTCAACTTGCTGTCGAAATGTATGTTGAACCTGTTGATTTTCCTTTGATAAGAATTGGCAATCAGGTAAGGTTTATTTTTGACGGTTGGCCCGCAATTGTATTTTCAGGATGGCCACAAATCACCAATGGTACTTTTGGAGGAGTAGTACATGCTATCGATAATTTTGCAGGACCAGATGGAAAATATCGGATATTGGTAGTGGAGGATCCTACAGAACAACCATGGCCAGACGCTTTGAGAATAGGCTCTGGTGCAGACGGTATAGCGTTGCTCAATGATGTGCCACTTTGGTATGAAATATGGCGTCAACTCAACGGGTTCCCACCAGATTATTACACCTCAAGAGAAAAAGCTGATAACAGAAAGGCCAAATAATCCATGCGTAAACTGTTGATAATAATTTCATTGTTTTGCGCTCATTCCTTAAGTGCTCAGGAGGAACTTTCTTTTGAGATGTATATGGAATGGGTGCGGTCATACCATCCCGTAGCTAAGCTTGCAGATATTAATCTACGTTTTGGAGAGCAGGAATTACGGGCTGCTAGGGGAGGGTTTGACCCGAAAATATTTGCAGATTACAGTGCTAAAAGATTTAAAGGTACAGATTACTATGATACAAGAGTAGGAGGGATTGGAGTGCCTACCTGGGGAGGTGTGGAATTAAAAGGTATTTTGGAACAAAACGCCGGAACCTTTCTAAATCCGGAACAGACCGTTCCTTCGGAAGGTTTGATTGCAGTGGGTGCATCTGTCAATCTGGGGCAGGGTTTATTTATAGACAATCGAAGAGCAGCATTGAGGCAGGCCCAAATTTTTCAAGAAGCGACAATGGCCGAAAGACAGCAAATTCTTAATGACCTTTATTTGGATGCTACGGATGCCTATTGGAAATGGGCTGCAGATTACAAAAACCTGACGGTATTTGAAGAGGGATACCGGTTGGCAGAGGAGCGGTTTGAAATGGTAAAGGAAAGTTTTATTCAAGGTGACTTTCCCGCAATTGATACAGTGGAGGCCTACACACAGGTAATGGATAGGTTGTACAGACTTCAGAATGCACAGATCAATTTTTTTCAAAGCACTCAATTCATCAATACCTTTCTATGGGACGAGAATGAAGCGCCTGTAGATTTGATGGAAACAATTTTCCCAGAAGACGTGCTGGATCCCATCCTTTATGACTACAGTAAGGAATCCCTGAGGATGTATGTGCTTTCCCACCCTGAATTGCAGTTGAAAGACTTTGATATTGCTAGCACAGAAATTGAAAGGAGGTTTAAGGCAGATTTGCTCAAACCTGTAGTACGTGTAGATTATAATTTCTTAACAGAAAGGACCAATCCCACGCAAATTTCGCCTTTTCTTCAAAATGATTACAAAATGGGTCTCACCTTTGCGATGCCCTTGTTTTTGAGGAAAGAACGGGGAAGTTTGGGTTTCACTAAAGCAAAACTTGATTTCAAAAACTATGAAAGGGAGCTGAAACTCTTGCAACTAAAAACCAAATTAGAAGGGGAGATTTTTAACTTTGAAACTGTGGAAGAGCAGTTGGTAGTTTTTACCAACAATGTGAGCGGATTACAACGACTGTTAGACGGTGAAGTCATGCGTTTTGAAATGGGGGAAAGTTCACTTTTCTTGGTCAATGCCCGTGAGGTGAGTCTTTTCAATGCCGCCGTCACCTTAAATGATCTTGCTGCCAAGCGTAAAACAGCTTATGCCAAAATGCTAAATGCAGCTGGTCTCGGCTTTGAAGAATAAAGAAAAAGGGGCAATTGCAAATAAAATTTAAAATAATAGGCCTATGCTGATTAAAAGGCATAGGCTTGTTTTATTTTAAAGGTATCATTTGCAAGAATGAAAAATCTTCCAGATTGCTGGTTGGGGCTTCTCTTCCCAGCCAGCTTCCTATAGCCTTGAAGATATCTTCTTTTTTCTTTCCCGATTTTCTGAGGTATCTTATGGATAAAGCCCCTTCAGATTTTGACAGTTTTTTTTGCTCATTATCTTTCATCAATGAGTGGTGAAAAAACACTGCTTTAGAAAATGTGTTTTCCGGTAAGAGAGAGGAAAGATATAACTGGGCTAAGGAAGAAGGCCATAGATCTATTCCTCTGATAATCAAATTCGTACCAAAATGCAAATCATCTATAACGGAGGCAAGTTGGTAGGAAGGTAATCCATTTTTCCTTTTCAAAACGCAGTCCACGATTTCTTCAGGAACTTTGCAGAGAATATCCCCATTTATTAGATCTTTGATCTTTAATTCTTGATTGGATGATAAAAGCATTCTCCAAGCCATATTTTTTTCAGTAAAATCAAGTCTCCTATCTCTGCAAGAACCATTGTAAAACCCATTTGGGCTTATCTTTTGGATTTTTTTTCTGCTGCAATTACAGGCAAAAAGGTTTCCATTGTTTTTTAAGACTTCCAATGCATCCAGATACAGTGGCATGCGCAGTGCCTGTGAATAATTTTGCTCAAAATCATTGAGGTTTTTAGGGCCAAAACTGTATGGGAGTTCCAAAAAATCCAAAGTATGGAATATATCTTGAAGATAGGTTTTCCTGACCCTTTCTCTGTCCAAATCATCGATTCTGAGTAATATTTTGGCGCTATATTTTTTAGCAAGTTGGTAGGTGAGTATAAAGGAATAAATGTTCCCTAAATGTAAAAAACCACTGGGAGTAGGTGCATACCTTGTTAACTGCAATCCCGGATTATTTTTTTCAATTTTTTCCATTTTCCAAATGCAAAATACTGAAATTGATTCAAATGAAAGATAAAAGGGCATTGTCCTTAATAATTTTTAACGACAATTATTTTTACAGCTAAGCCTGAGGATGTAATTTCGAATTGTGAAGCAAATGCAGGTTATCTTTTGTAGTTTATTATTCCTATTAGGAAGTTCGGCCTTTTCACAGGTCATTACCGGAAATATTATTGATGGCCTGGATAGAAATTTTTTGGACAAGGTATGGGTAATCAATCTTCAAAATATGGACAGTAGTCTTACCAATGAAAGGGGCTATTTTAGGGTTTTGGCCAAGGAGGGGGACAGTCTATTGATTTCCAGAAATTATTATATTCAAAGGAAAATGGTCATTGGACAAGAGCGACATATTCTGACTGAAATTTATTTGGATGCACGTACCTTGCCACGTTTTGACCTATATGCAGATAAGATGGTCATTCCTTTTAATGTAGGTAATCTGTCCAATATGCGCTCCCTGGGCAATAGGCCTACTGGTCCTGGGAAAATGTATTTGGGAACATCAGAACAAGGAGGAATGATGCCTGGACTCACATTAGACGGTCCCATTTCTTATTTTATGAAGTCAGAAAGGCAAAAACGGCAGTATGCAAGGAAACTTGCCTTTTTGGCCAGACAAAAAGATTATTTGGAACTTATTCAATCTGATTCAGTAATGCAGGCACTAAAAACCAGCTACAGCCTTACAGACAAAGATCTTGATGATTTGATAATTGAATTTAACCTCCAAAATTTGGATCATCAGTTTCTGGATATGGACTTCCAAAGGGTAGAAAAGATGCTGTTGAATTTTTTAGATCAAAGAACTGGATATAGAAGAGAAGAAATTCTTTTGGATGAAAGAAAAACCCTTAAGGAGATAAAGGACTGATAAATCAGGCAGACTTATTCCTGAATATGCTGTGCAAAAGTAAAGCCATCTGGAATCCAGATGGCCTTCAACCTATACAAAAGGCAACCAGCAAAATGAGATGATAAGCAACTTAAAAAATGAACATGAATACACCTTTAAATCAAATTATCTATAGGCATAGGTTAATAGGAGACCCTGTACAGAATTTGCACAGGGTAAATGGTGCCTGGTATCACTGAAGAGCGATATGTGAATATGGAGAGAACACAGATTTCTCAGGTACCAGGTCTTAATTATTTTCATCCTCGGGAATTATCTTTTTCTTTTAGATGGGGTATACCTAGAAAACCTGATAAAAGTTGCTCTTTTGGGATTAATAGAATTTATGCTATTGCAAAGGCAATTTTATGATTTGCGCTTGAAAGACCAAGTGACAAAAAATCTCGCTACAACTTCACCTTTGGGATTGGTACCTGTAGAAACCATGGTCAATTTATCCGTTTCTCCCTCTTGAAGTCTGTCAATCAAATCATGGAGTTCCTTTCCTTGATCACAAGTAAAAATTATTTTTTGATTGGCTTTTTTATTGTATTCAGCCTTGAAGTCCACGACAAGCATACTGAATTTTCCTTTTCCTGCCATTGCCAACTGACAGAGCGCACCAGTACTGAGTTCTGCAGCACCTGCCAATGCGGCAAAATAAATAGACTTAAAGGGATTTTGGGAACGCCAGAAATACGGGATACTTACCTCGCACCTTTCAGTAGTTAGGTTTTTGATTTTTAGCCTCCAGAACACCGCAGAAGGCAGCTTGAACAGCATGGCCCACCAAAAAATAAAGGAGTTGTTCATTCTACTATGGTACTTCTTTGCAGCGTTATTCATCTTTGTATTGTTTTCAGGGATGAAAATAAGAAAAAAGTATTTCTCTCTATTGAACTGGCACCCTTTTTGGCTTAATTTTGAGTAAATTTAGAACACTATGTGGAAAAAGATAATATTTTTACTGGCTTTGGGTTTATTTATATACTCCTGTGCCAAAGTACCGATGAGCGGTAGGAATCAATTGGCATTAGTAAGCAATGAAGAATTATTGCCCTTGGCCTATGACCAATATGCTCAGGTGGTAAAAGAAAGTAAAATTGTAACCAATACCACAGAAGGTCAGATGGTGGTCAAAGTTGGGAGAAGAATAGCAGAGGCGGTCGAAAAATACATGAGACAGGAAGGATATGAAAAGCAATTGGAAGGTTTTGCATGGGAATTCAATTTGATTGAAGAAGACATTGTAAATGCCTGGTGTATGCCTGGTGGAAAAGTTGCTTTTTATACCGGAATAATTCCTATCTGTCAGAATGAAGCAGGGATAGCTGTCGTAATGGGGCACGAAGTAGCCCATGCCATAGCCAATCATGGTAGGGAGAGGATGTCCAATGGATTGCTTTTAAATGGGTTATTGGGAGGTGCACAAGCCGCAATGGGCCAAAATCCGACCTTAACCCAGAGCATATTTCTGCAAGCATTTGGTGTAGGAGGACAATTAGGCATGCTTAAATTCTCAAGAAGACATGAACTAGAGGCAGACCAGTTGGGATTGAATTTTATGGCAATTGCTGGTTATGACCCCCGTGAGGCCCCTGGTTTTTGGGACAGGATGAGTGAAGGAAGAAATGGGGCACCGCCTGAATTTTTATCTACACACCCAGGTCCAGGAAAGAGGAAAGAGCAACTTGAGAAGCAAATGCCCAAAGCCATGGTCTATTACGAAGCTTATCAAAACAGGTAGTAATTGGGCTTAGTGATCCTTGATTAAATGAATTAAATTAAAGAGCCACCTTCTCGGGGGCTCTTTAATTTAGGGCTTGCTTAAAAAAACAAAACTGACTGATAGCTTGCGATTTTACCAAATATAGCCCAGGTTCAAGAGAGGGGAATTTAAGCTAGAGGGCCAAAAAACAATGTATCATCTTGAATTAGTTTTCCGGCTAGCTTCACCCAAGCTACTTCTTTGGCCTCAGTTGACAATATTTAAGCAGCTTTAATTTTCAAAACGTATCTTTCCTAAATCTGACTTTTCGGCAGGCTTTTTTTAGCGTTGATTAAATGCCCGAAGTTTTACCTGGGTAAATTTTCTTTTGGTATCTAAAGGAAAATCCCCTTTCATCATCCAATCATAATAGGAGGGTTCCTCTTTAAGCACCTGTTCTATGGTTTTACCCTTGTGCTTTCCAAAATTGAAGCACTCTTCTCCACTATCATTAAAAATAAAGCGGCCTGCCAGATCTACCATTTTCTCATTGAGAATACTATGTATTTTTTTCATATCATTCTCAAAAACGCCTAATTTATTTCCCAATAAATCTTCAGCTTCTTCTCCTGAATAGCGTTCTACCTGGGCCTTAAAAACTTGATAAGTAGCCAATGTATCTGCTTCTGCACTATGGGCATTTTCTAAAGTCTTTCCACAATAGAATTTATAGGCTGCTGCCAGATTTCTTTTTTCCATCATATGGAAAATTTTCTGGGCGTCTAAGATATTTCTTTTTTCAATATCAAAATCTATACCTGCTCTAAGAAACTCTTCTACAAGCAAAGGAATATCAAATTTCAATACATTGAAGCCTGCCAAGTCTGCCCCGGAAAGAAATTGATGGAGGTCTTTCGATAAAACCTTAAAAGTGGGGGAATCTTTGACATCCTCATCGTAAATACCATGAATGGCCGAGGTTTCTTTAGGAATGGGAACCGTTGGATTCACCAATGAGGTTTTTATTTCTTCTTTCCCATCAGGATATACCTTAACTATAGAAATCTCAACTATCCGATCTGTGGATATATTGGTTCCAGTGGATTCTAAATCAAAAAATGCAATGGGAGTTTTTAAGTTTAAATTCATTAGGAATGGTTTTTATTGATAATTGCTTTTAAATTTTTCAAATCCATGTCATCATAATTGCCTGAACTCATTAGAAGAAGGTTGGTATTGTGATATTCCTGTGCCTCAAGAAAGCGCTTTAGCTTTTCCATTTCGGTAAATAGCATAAGGTCATCTCGCTGAAAGCCTTCCCTCAACATGTATTCATCCATCAGTTCAAGCTTTTTCAAAGATACGGCTTTTGGGTTTAAATAGATAATGGCAATATCGGCCTCGTCAAAAGTGTGTGCATAATTATTAACAAATTCCTTGTTAAGAGAGCTGTAAGTATGTAATTCTTGCACCGCAATCAGCTTGCGCGCTGGATATTGTTTTTTTACAGCAGTTACTGTTGCCTTAAGCTTGGAAGGAGCATGTGCAAAATCCCTAAAGAGAATGCTGTATTCTGATTTTGCGATTATCTCTTGTCTTTTGGCTGCTCCCTTAAAGCTGCTAATTGCTTTATAAAATTCATTTTCTTTGATTCCAAGGCTTTTACAAACCTCCAGTGCACCTTGTAAATTTTGAAGGTTGTGTGCTCCGAAGATGGCTATAGGAATAGTTCCTGAAGAGGTTTTCAAAATGGTTTCCCCGTTTTGAATGCTATGCGGATGGGCATTATAGGGAATTTTTCGCATTCTTTTACTATCTAAGGAGACTGCCAAGTTCCGTACATGCTGATCTTCTTTACAATAGATAAAAGTTCCATCTTCGGGAGTCATCTCTACCAATCGTGCAAACTGGGATTTATAATTTTCAAATGTGGGGAAAACATTGTAATGATCCCAAGCAATGCCACTCATTAAAAGAATGTGATGGTGGTAGTGGAAAAACTTAGGTCTTCTGTCTAGTGGAGAAGTAAGGTATTCATCCCCTTCAATGATTATGATTGGTGCATGGGAAAGCTTTACCATGAGGTCAAAACCTTCTACCTGAGCCCCTACCAGGTAGTCAAAGTTTATTTCCAAGTACTGCAGTACATGAAGAATCATTGAAGTAATTGTAGTTTTTCCATGACTTCCGGAAATAACCACCCTCTTTTTATCTTTACTTTGGTTAAAAATAAATTCAGGGAATGAATAAATTGGTATTCCAAGCGCTTTGGCCTTGATCAATTCGGGATTATCACCGCGGGCGTGCATTCCTAAAATAATGCCATCAAGATCGTTGTGGATTTTTTCCGGGAACCATCCCTTTTCTTTGGGCAAAATCCCTGCATTTTTCAATCTTCCCCGAGAGGGTTCATAAATTTCATCATCAGAACCTGTGACCTTATAGCCTTTTTCAAGAAGGGCCAGTGCTAAATTGTGCATAACTGCACCTCCGATGGCGATAAAATGGTACTTTTTGGACATAGTGTAATAAGAGTTACCCAAAATTAAGAAACGAGAACCATCTCCGGCTTAATTTTCTTTATTTTTCCTCTGAATATATTGGAAAAAGAGTGGGAGATTATTTTAGGGCAATGTTGTTATTTGTTTTCAAAAAACGGCAATACAATTTTTTTCCAAGCGTTTTATATTTAAATGGTTGAAATTCAGCTTTTAATGAGTGATTGTGGATATCCCGTGCATAACTTGTTCAAAAAGATTTGGACAAAGCCCTTACATTTGTTTTTATGGCAGAGAATAAAACAAGCAGTCCCAATAGGAATTTAGGAAGAAGAAAACCAGACTTGAATACAGGTTCAGGTTTGGGGAAATTACCTCCTCAAGCAGTGGATCTGGAAGAAGCAGTTTTGGGTGCTTTAATGTTAGAAAAAGATGCCCTCACCACGGTTGTGGATATCTTAAAGCCTGAAAGTTTTTATAAAGAGTCCCATAAGGTCATATACGCTGCAATTTTAGATCTATTTTCAGACTCTCAGCCTATCGATTTATTAACAGTGACCAATCAGTTGCGAAAAAACGGTCAACTGGAACTTGCGGGTGGGGCATTTTTCATAACCGAATTGACATCAAAGGTTTCTTCTGCAGCGAATATTGAATTTCATGCCCGTATCATTACCGAGCAGTCAATGAAAAGGGAAATGATCAGCATCGCATCTGAAATTCAGAAGGATGCCTATGAGGATACTACAGATGTTTTTGAACTATTGGACAAGATGGAGCAGTCTTTGTTTGAAATTTCAGAAAAGAATATCCGGAAGAATTATTCCGATATGCGGTCCATTATGAAGGAGGCCATTATGGAACTCGAGTCCAAGAAGGGGCAGAAAGATGGACTTACCGGTGTCCCAAGTGGCTTTACAGCTTTGGATAGGGTGACTTCGGGATGGCAAAAATCTGACCTTGTCATCATTGCCGCACGTCCGGCCATGGGTAAAACTGCTTTTGTACTTTCCGTTTTGAGAAATGCTGCAGTAGATCACAGCAGACCAGTTGCTATATTTTCACTGGAAATGTCATCGGTTCAGCTGGTTAATAGACTGATTTCCTCTGAGGCAGAACTGGATTCCGAAAAGATCAAAAAGGGTAATCTTGCAGATTACGAATGGGAACAACTGGTTCATAAGACGGCCAAGTTATCCAAAGCTCCCTTATTTGTTGACGATACCCCTGCATTATCAATTCTTGAACTTCGTGCCAAATGTAGAAAATTGAAAGCCCAGCATGATATCCAAATGGTTGTGGTTGATTATTTGCAGTTGATGTCAGGAGATAGCAAATCCGGTGGGGGAGGAAATAGAGAACAGGAGATCGCCAGCATATCCAGGGCACTGAAAAAAATAGCAAAAGAACTGAGTATCCCTGTTATTGCATTGTCACAGTTATCCCGAGCAGTAGAAACCAGAGGAGGAGACAAGCGGCCTCAATTATCAGACTTGAGGGAATCAGGCGCTATAGAGCAGGATGCAGATATGGTTATGTTTTTATACAGGCCTGAATATTATGGGATAACCGAAGACGAAGATGGTAACTCAACCATGGGAGTCGGAGAAGTAATCATTGCCAAGCATAGAAATGGCTCGCTCGAAAACGTTAAATTGAGGTTTATCGGCAAGTATACCAAATTCACTGATTTGGAAATGAATGTGCCATATAAGCCTCAGGATGCACTTTATGGGAGTAAATTCACCAATACAGGTTCTCAGGATTTTGACTCCACAAATATGATCCGTATGCAGAGTAAAGCAAATGGAGGAGATTTAGACGATCCTTTTCCTGGAGGAATAGGCAGCAATGAACCCGCTCCTTTCTAATTGCTTAGGATGCGAAAACATTCTTTTACCATTATTTTAACATTTAAACCTTATCGTATTGAAAGCCATTGTTTTAAATAGGGATATTGACAGTAAAATTGAATTGACTGAGGTGGAACTTCCTGCTTTGGAAAAAGGTCAGGTAAGCATAGAAGTAAAAGCTGCTGCGCTGAATCACAGGGATGAGTGGTGCAGACAAGGCTTATATCCTAATTTAAAAGATGGCGTTGTACTCGGGTCTGATGGCGCTGGAATTGTAAATGAGGTTGGGAGTGATGATTTAAATGGTTGGTTGGGTAAAGAAGTCATCATCAATCCAGCTCTTAATTGGGGGAAAAACCAACATGTTCAGGAACAAGAATTCCAGATTTTGGGAATGCCAAGTCATGGTACCTTGTCTGAAAGGGTACAGGTTCATGCTGACCGGCTTCATTTAAAACCTGAGTTTCTAACTTGGGAGGAGGCGGCTGCCCTGCCTTTGGCAGGTCTCACAGCTTACAGGGCTTTAATGGTTCAAGGAGCTTTAAAAAAAGGAGAAAAAGTATTGGTTACAGGTTTTGGAGGAGGAGTGGCGCAATTTGCTGCACAATTTGCCTATTTCGCTGGAGCTGAGGTATATGTAAGCAGTAGCAGTCCGGCAAAAATTGAAGCTGCACTCAAATTAGGCATTATTCAAGGTTACCTTTATTCAGAAGATGATTGGGCAAATAAGGCGCTGGATCAAACCGGTGGTTTTGATTTGATAATTGACAGTGCCATGGGTGATACACTGAACAATCTTATTCATGTGGTGAAGCCAGGAGGTAGGATTGTTTTCTACGGTGCTACAAAAGGCAATCCCAGTGGGTTTAATGCAAGAAAGGTATTTTGGAATCAGATTAAAATCCTGGGAAGCACCATGGGAAGTGATGAGGATTTTAAAAACATGCTTTCTTTTGTCAAAAACAATAAAGTGCTACCTCTTATTGATCAGGTTTTCCCACTGAATGAAGCGGTACATGCTTTTGAACGGATGAAAAAAGGAGAGCAAAAAGGAAAGATTGTTGTTCGGGTTTAGGCATCTAAATCATTTTCAAAAAGAAAATTCTGGTAACTGTTTTTTAATTCTCTCAGGGTATTTGATTCGTTTTTCTCAAGGGCCAGGGTAATTCCTTCTTCATAGATCTTTTTTGCTAAATCAAGATCTCCGTTTTCGGCAAAAAAAGCTGCTGCATGGTAGTAGGTAGGCAGGTAACCTTTATGCACTTTCAGGAGTTTATGATATAGGTTGGCTGCTTTGTCCGGTTCTGAATTTTGAAACTCAAGAGCCAAAGCATACCAATTGAAAGGATTTTCGGGTTCTTGCTCTGCAAACGATTGTAACATCTCTATGCGCGACAATTTGCTCATCAATTCTTTTTTTAATTATCATTCAATTACTAAATTCACGCAATTTAATTATAAATAACTTAAAGATTCATAAATGAAAATTCTTGTTTGTATTACACACGTGCCGGATACTACATCAAAGATCCAGTTCACTGAAAACAATACCAAATTTGATAAGAGTGGCGTACAGTTTATCATTGGTCCCTATGATGATTATGCGCTTGCAAGGGCAGTGGAGTTAAAAGAGCAGTTGGGAGCCAGTCTCACCGTGCTGAATGTTGGTGAGGCAGAAACGGAGCCGACATTGAGAAAAGCTCTGGCTATAGGTGCTGATGATGCAATCAGGGTAAATGCTTTTCCTTCTGATTCCCACTTTGTAGCCACTCAAATAGCTGCGATAGCCAAGGAAAATAACTATGACCTCATCATGATGGGAAGGGAGTCCATAGATTTCAATGGGGGTATGGTTCATGGTATGGTTGGAGAGCTCTTGGGTATTCCATCTGTTTCGCCGGTGATGAAACTGGAAGTTGATGGGGAAATTGTAAAAATGGCAAGAGAAATTGAAGGAGGTAAAGAATATTTGGAAGCAAAACTACCCTTAGTAGCAGGTTGTCAAGAGCCAATTGCAGAATGGAAAATTCCCAATATGCGCGGTATCATGTCAGCAAGAACCAAGCCTCTTCAAGTAAAAGAGGCCATATCTGAGGAAAATGCGACAGAAGTTACTGCTTACCAATTACCACCTGCAAAAGGAGCAGTCAAACTTGTTGACAAAGATAATGTTGAGGAGTTGGTCAGATTGTTGAAAAATGAAGCCAAAGTACTTTAATTTGAACTTATTAAATTCTTGAAAATAAAAAGATTATGTCAATATTAGTATATATAGAACATGCGGAAGGATCCGTGAAGAAAACCAGTTTAGAAGCAGTATCTTATGCCAAAGTACTTTCCGAAAAGCTTTCAGGTGGTGATGTTGTAGCGGTAGCTTTAGGAACCATTGCCGAGGATGAGCTTTCCAAAGCTGGAAATGCAGGCGCTGATAAGGTACTTCATATAGAGGATGAAAAATTGAATGCGGGTATCATTCAGGCACATGCAGATGCAGTTGGATTAGCTTACAATCAAATTGGTGCCAATACTTTGGTTTTGGCAAAAAGTTCCTTAGGAGATGCGGTAGCAGCAAGGTTGGCCATCAAGTTAAAAGCAGCATTGGTTTCCAATGTGGTTGATTTGCCGGATACTACGGCAGGGTACAAAGTAAAAAGGAGTATTTATACTGGAAAGGCTTTTGCTGAAACTACCGTAAACAAAGAGCATAAAATTCTTGCTGTTAAGAAAAACGCGGTTGACCTTAAAACCGACGGGCCTGTTGCTTCTGTGGAAAAAGTAAGTTTTGAAATAGGAACGGAGAGTTTTGCTACTAACATCACATCAACAGATAAAGCTACTGGAGATATCTTATTGCCAGAAGCGGATATAGTAGTTTCGGGAGGCCGAGGAATGAAAGGACCTGAGAATTGGGGCTTAATAGAAAGTCTTGCCAAAGAATTGGGAGCGGGGACGGGATGTTCCAAGCCCGTTTCCGATATAGGTTGGAGACCACATCATGAGCATGTAGGGCAAACTGGGGTAAAAGTTGCGCCATCTTTGTATGTAGCAGTTGGAATTTCGGGAGCGATTCAACATCTTGCGGGTGTAAATTCTTCAAAATGCATCGTAGTAATCAACAAAGATGCTGAAGCGCCATTTTTCAAGGCTGCTGACTATGGTATTGTTGGTGACGCTTTTGAGGTTTTACCTAAATTAACCGAAGCAGTAAAAGCATTAAAATAAAATTGTACCTGTGGATCAAACTGTTGAATTGGAAATTCTAGGATTATCTTCAAATCATTCCCAATCAGGGTCTTTTACTTTGGTGATGGGAGAAGTGGGTGGCAATAGGCGCCTTCCAATTGTTATAGGGATGTTTGAAGCCCAGGCCATCGCCATTGAGATAGAAAAGATAGTTCCCAACAGGCCCATGACCCATGATTTGTTCAAATCATTTGCAAGCAATTTCAACTATGCAATAGATCATATTTTGATTTCTGACATGCGTGAAGGGGTATACTATGCCAATATCATTTGTAAGTCGGGAGGTAAAAAAGTTGAAATTGATGCAAGGCCATCTGATGCGATAGCGATTGCAGTAAGATTTGATGCCCCAATCTTTTGTGCATCGAAAGTGATGGAAGATTTTGCATCGGAATACATCGAGGAAGATGAAAAGAAGGCGTATGAAAAACCTTCATCAAGTAAAAGGCCAACAACATCCCCTTCTAAATCAACAGATGCCTTGAAAGACTATAGTTTGGACAAATTAAATCAGCTTCTGGATAAGGCAATTAACAATGAGGATTATGAAAAGGCCGCCAGGATAAGGGATGAAATCAACAGGAGAAACTAACAAAAAGCCTGGTACTGAGCCAGGCTTTTTTGTTCCTTTATTGACAAACCTATCAATTAATTGTACACAAACATTCTAGATGGATTATTTCAGGGGCTTAATCGGGATATTCGTACTTCTGGCTTTTGCATTGATTTTTTCCTCCAATAAGCGGGCTGTAGACTGGAGATTGGTCGGGATTGGTGTTGTTCTTCAGGCAATATTTGGTTTTCTTATCACCAAAGTAGATTTTGTGGCCAATGTATTTGCTACGGTAAGTAGGGCCTTTGTTAAATTGTTGAGCTTTTCGGAAGATGGGGCGATCTTTATTTTTGGAGACCTGGCAACAGATAATTTTGGATTTATATTTGCATTTAAGGTTTTACCAACGATTATTTTCTTTTCTACCGTATCGGCAGGTTTGTATTATTTAGGGGTTTTGCAGAAGATTGTTTTTGGAATAGCATGGGTAATGTCCAGAACAATGCGATTGTCAGGACCCGAAAGTCTATCAGCAGCAGGGAATATTTTTTTGGGGCAGACGGAAGCACCGCTTTTGGTAAGACCTTTTATTCCTACGATGTCACGATCCGAACTGATGTGTCTAATGACAGGTGGGATGGCTACGATAGCAGGTGGGGTGTTGGCAGGCTATGTTGCTTTTTTGGGTGGAGATAGCTTGGAAGAGCAAAGTAAATTTGCAGCTTACCTATTGGGGGCGAGTATAATGAATGCGCCTGCTGCTATTGTCATGTCAAAAATCATGATTCCTGAGCAGGACAAGGAGGTTATCAATGATAAGCTAGAGGTAAATGAGGAGAATATGGGGGTCAATTTAATTGATGCCATGTCTATAGGCGCTTCAGAAGGATTAAAGCTAGCTTTGAATGTAGGAGGTATGCTATTGGCCTTTATAGCAGTCATTGCTGCTCTGAATTTTATCCTTTCTGGCCTGATTGGGGAATATTCGGGATTAAATACCTTGGTCGCTTCAAGTACTGGTGGCCAATTTTCTGGATTTTCATTAGAATATATTCTAGGGCAGGTATTCCGGGTTTTTGCTTGGGTTATTGGAGTGGAATGGAGCGAAACCTTACAGGTTGGATCCCTGCTAGGTCAGAAAACGGTTATCAACGAATTTGTAGCCTATCTAAGTTTGGCTGAAATGAAAGATGCAGGGAGCTTGTCTTCAAAATCCATTGTAATTGCGACCTATGCGCTCTGCGGCTTTTCCAATTTCAGCTCTATAGCCATTCAGGTTGGTGGCATCGGAAGTATTGCTCCTAACCAGCAGGGAAACTTATCCAAGTTGGGTATGAGAGCACTTTTGGCAGCTACATTGGCCTGTCTGATGACAGCAACCATTGCTGGGGCTTTACTTGGCTAAATTAATAGGCAAAAAAAAGCCCATACTGTATCAGTAAGGGCTTCCTTGTGCAGGTTGGTCTGTTATTCTTCCGCCACAATGATCTTATCTATTTTATCACCCTGTCTGATTTGCTCAATAATATCCAATCCATCTGTAACTTTACCAAAACAGGTATGCCTTCTGTCCAAGTGCTGTGTATTATCCCTATTATGGCAAATGAAGAATTGTGAACCTCCTGTATTTCTACCAGCATGGGCCATAGAGAGCACCCCTTTATCATGATATTGCAATTCTCCATCCAGTTCGCAATCTATTTTGTATCCTGGACCTCCTGTACCATTTCCGATAGGGCAACCTCCTTGTATCATAAAGTTTGGTATAACCCTATGAAATGTAAGACCATCGTAAAAGCCTTTTTTAGCAAGTGAGATAAAGTTTTCTACAGTTTTAGGGGCATCATTCTCATATAATTCAACTTTCATGATGCCTTTTTGGGTATGTATTTCTGCGGTTTTCATGTGTGTAATTTTGTTCAAAAATAGTAAATACTCTTTAATGCTTCCCATTTAAAAGAGAAAAAGGAGTGAGAGACACCCCCTTTTCTTTCTGGGTTTATATTACTGATAAAGGGTCAGTTTACCATTTTGGAGATCCTTCCAGAATATCCGCTGTGGCAAAATCTTTGTATTTTTCAAAATTTTTAACAAACTCAGCGCCTAATTCCCTTGCTTTTTTATCATATGCGTTTTTGTCTTCCCATGTGGTTCTTGGGCTCAACACTTCATCAGGAACGTTGGGGCAAGTCTCAGGAATCTTTACACCAAACACACTATGGGTCCTGTAATTGACATGATCCAGTCTTCCTTCCAATGCTGCAGAAATCATAGCGCGTGTATACTTTAGTTTCATTCTGTTTCCAATACCATAAGGACCACCAGTCCAACCGGTATTTACCAACCATACATTTACCTGATTTTTTTCCATTTTTTCCCCAAACAAGGATGCATACTTTGTAGGATGGAGTGGTAGGAAAGCCGCTCCGAAACAAGCTGAAAATGTGGTTTTTGGTTCTGTAACTCCCACTTCAGTACCAGCTACCTTTGCAGTATAGCCTGAAATGAAATGGTACATTGCCTGGCTTTTATTCAGTTTAGAAATAGGAGGAATTACACCAAATGCATCCGCCGTCAAAAAGAATATATGTTTTGGTATTGCTGCCTTTGAGGGGATCAATGCATTTTTGATATGGTGGAGAGGATAGGAGGTGCGGGTATTTTCTGTTACTTCTTTGTTGCTGTAATCTATCTTCCTGCTGTTGGCTTCAAACCGTGTGTTTTCCACTATAGCGCCAAATTTGATTGCATCCCATATTTCCGGTTCTTTTTCCCTACTGAGATCTATGACTTTTGCATAACATCCACCTTCAAAATTGAAAACAGAATCATCATTCCAACCATGTTCATCATCCCCTATAAGTGCCCTGTTAGGATCCGCTGAAAGGGTAGTTTTACCGGTACCTGAAAGCCCAAAAAACACTGCAGTATCTCCTTTTTTACCAACATTAGCAGAACAATGCATGGACAATACTCCATAATCGTGGGGAAGAAGGTAATTTAAAACTGAGAAAATACCCTTTTTCATTTCACCAGCATAAGCAGTTCCTCCTATCAGCAGTATTCTTTTGCTAAGGTGCAGGATGGCAAAGTTTTGCTGCCGGGTACCGTCCGAGATGGGATCAGCCTCAAATTCAGGAGCGCAGATAATGGTAAAATTTGTTTTGAAATCCTCCAGTTCTTCTTTTTTTGGCCTCAAGAACATGTTGTAACAAAAGAGATTGTGCCAAGCGAGGGTGTTGACGATTTTTAGGTTTAACCTGTACTGCTCATCTGCTCCAGCGAAAGCCTCTCTTACGTAAAGGTTTTTGTCTTTAAGGAAAGCTGTCATTTTGGAGTAAAGGTGGTCAAATTTATCCTCTTCAAATGGAATGTTGATATCTCCCCACCAAATGCTTTCCGAAGTATACGCGTCTTTTACAATATAACGGTCTTTGGGAGATCTTCCTGTAAAAGTTCCTGTATCTGCCATTAGCGCACCGGAATCTGTAAGTTGGCCCTCATTATTTTTGATGGCTTGTTCCACCAATTCAGCTGGACTGAGGTTCCAAAAAGTAGTGCCGCTGGTTGAAATACCTAAATCTGACAAACTCTTATTTGCAGACTTCACTTCAAGTTCTAACATATCAATTATGCTTCAATTTGGGTTTATATCTTGCGGTAAAGATAGGTAATTATGAAAAGTATAGACAAATAAAAATGCCTTTTTTTATCTTTTCAATCGATTACGAAAATAATATTTGGTTAAAATTTGATTATGGGTTTTCGTTCCAATCCAGATTAATCCTTCAGGTTTAATGCTTTATCGTTTTTCTTTTTGAAGCTGTTCCTTAGACTTAATATTAAAGAATTTAGAAAATTCTCTTATCATTGTAATGTATGTTACTTGATAGCGTTTAAACTGTATAAGTTTTGGAAAACCACCAAAGAGTACCAAATGGCCTAGAGCAATCAGATTTGTTTCCTGGCCCCACCTTATTTGGACATCCTAAAGGTTTAATGACCTTGTTTTTTACAGAAATGTGGGAAAGGTTCAGTTATTATGGGATGCGCGCATTACTGATCCTTTTCATGACTACTGCCATTGTGGATGGTGGCTTAGGCTTTGATGACAAAACGTCGGGCGCCATTTATGGACTTTACACTATGGGGGTTTATTTGCTGGCTTTACCAGGAGGTTGGTTTGCGGACAGGCTTTTCGGATTAAAAAAATCTGTTTGGTATGGAGGAGTCATTATCGCGATTGGGCATTTTACAATGGCATTGCCTGGGATTTTTCATTTGTTTGTTGACAATGCTGGTGTCACAACCGGGGAATTATCTTCTTTAGATACCAATTCTTTTTTTTTAGGATTGATTTTCATTGTTATTGGCACGGGTTTACTGAAACCTAACATCAGCTCTATTGTTGGTCAGCTTTATCCTATTGGAAGTTCAAAAAGGGATGCTGGTTTTTCTATTTTTTATATGGGGATCAACATTGGCGCCCTTATTGCTCCTATAGCTTGTAGTACATTGGCCACCTTCGATTGGCACCTGGGTTTTGGGCTTGCAGGTCTGGGAATGGTATTTGGATTGATTCAATACAGGCTTTCTGCCCGTAGTTTGGATGGATATGGAGAGGATATCGCAATAGTCACTGAAGAAGATTTACGGCATCGGGAAAAACTAAAGAAAATACTTATTGGCATAGGTACTTTCATTTTATTGATTTTGACGGTTTTATTTTTAGGTTTTATTCCAATCAATGTCTCTGCAATAGCCGGAGCTTCAGGGACCATTATAGCAATTGTTGCTTTTGTTTACTTAGGTTATGTGATTTTATTTGGAGGATTAAATCCTGAGGAGAGGAAGAAGGTTGGGGTTATTGCCATATTATTTCTCTTCTCGGCTTTATTTTGGTCTGGTTTTGAGCAGGCAGGGTCTACACTTAACCTTTTTGCAGAAAGGTTTACCAATAGGAACTTTTTGGGTTGGGAAATACCTGCTGGGTATTTTCAGTCCATTAATTCCATGTTTATTATCCTATTTGCCCCTTTTTTTGGTGCCTTATGGGTTGGATTGGGAAGAAGAAATTTGGAACCAAGTTCACCATTGAAGTTCGCTATGGGCCTGATCTTATTGGGAATGGGGTTTTTAGTGATGTATTTTGCAGCCAAAATAGCGGCATCAGGTGAGCTGGCCGCACCTACCTGGCTGATTTTTACATACATGTTACATACCTTTGGGGAATTGAGTATAAGCCCTGTAGGCTTAAGCTTGGTCACCAAATTAGCTCCTGCTAAATACGGAGGTCAAATGATGGGTATTTGGTTCTTGTCAGTTTCTTTAGGGAATCTTTTTGCAGGCTTGATAGCCGGAGAAGCAAGTGGGGGAACAGAAGAAGCTTTGTTGAGAATGCCGGATCAGTACATGATCATTGTTTATACAGCAGTGGGAGCTGGGGTACTCTTACTCTTATTAAGTCGTCCAATCCGTCGATTGATGGGCAATGTGCATTAAAAAAGAGGTCCAAATGGACCTCTTTCTATTTATCTTTTGATTCCTTCGGGGCCGAAGTATTTTTAAAATCCATAGCGGACAATCCTGCTCCAAGACCGATAAGAATACAAACAATCAAAAGGAAGAGCTGTGCTCCAGATGCAATCGGTGCACTGAATATTTCTAATAAAGTCATATAATTAAGATTATGGGTTTCTGATAAATTTTTCGCAATATAAGGTAGAAGAAATTTGCTTCAAAATGGGACAATAAAAAAAGCAGGTGAATTGTAATTACCTGCTTTTGGTTTTCAAAATTTAATCGATCTCATCATCAAGATCTTCGAACTCGTCTTCATCGAAGTCTTCATCAAAATCGTCATCTTCAAAATCCATGAAGTTGTCGTCTATCAATTCGCTTTCCTCATCGATATCATAAACTTCATCTTGAAACTCTTCAGCGAATTCATTATCATCTTCGAATTCATCGAAATCGTCGTCAAAATCCTCCATAGCTTGCTCTAAGTTAATGTTGCGATATTTGTTTGGATTATTTTGCTAAGTACGATAAAATAAAGATTTATGCAAATACCTTTTGACTGATATTTTTTTCGTCCTTTATCAATAATTTTTGTGTGGATTTATCCAGCCATTCCTCTTCAAGTATACGCGTCCATGTTTCCAGATATAGAATCACATCGGCCTTGAGGTTTTTTTTCAATTGCTGTCTTTTTGGCATGGGAAGCTGGG
>NZ_SLAP01000116.1 GCF_007126775.1 Cecembia sp.
ATGAAGCTTCTCTTGGAAGATCAATCTGAAATTGAAGTAATAGGATATGCACTTTCTGGGGAAGAAGCGTTGGAAGTAGTGCCTGTTCTTCTACCGGATATAATATTAATGGATATCAATATGCCGGGTCTAAACGGAATCGAAACCAGTAAAAAGATCCTTTCTCAATTTCCAGATATCAAAATTATAGCGATTTCTATGCATAAAGAGGCCAGTTTGATAAAATTGATGCTGGGAAATGGTGCCAAAGGATACGTACTCAAAAATGCAGGTAAAGATGAAGTCACTTATGCCATTCATCAAGTTTATAAAGGAAAAATTTTTCTTGATGATACCGTCAACGAGATTGTCATTCAAACTGTAACCAATAGCGGCAAACAAAAGCTTACCCAACATCTTCCCCAACTTTCTCGCAGAGAGAAAGATGTGCTTCGTCTGATTGTAGAAGAACATACAACCCAGGAAATTGCTGATAAGCTGTTTATTAGCTTTGGGACTGTTGAAACACATCGCAGGAATATGCTCATTAAAACAGGGGCCCGCAACACAGTTGGTCTGGTAAAATTGGCAATAGAATATGATCTACTAAAATAGAAATCATATATTGACCTTAAATTAACTTTCAGCATGGGGAAATTAATTTACCTCGTCAATTTTGTTTATAAAAAAAAAAAAATTGGGTAGATACCTTTATCAAATAATTAAAGGATAAAGATAAAAGGTGTTTTTTCTGCTTAAACAATGGTGAACTTTCTAAGGTCTCCATTTTTTAAATGCTTATCTAAAGCCATTCTTGCTTTTTCTTTCCCATGATCAATCCGTTTTTTAATTTGGAGTCTGTTTGCAGTAAGGGTATCACCCAAAACATTATTCTCTGGCTGAATAATTATTGCTTCAAAAAACTTCAGTGGCTTTCCTTGGGAATTATTGGTAAAGTCATAGTCATAAATCACCTGGTCTGGATTGTTTTCTTTGACCTGTTTGACCAGATAGTTTTTGTCCATAAACTCTTTGATGTCATTATTAAAGATCTCTGTAATGGAGATTTCTACCAATGATCTTAGTGCTATCTGCGCAATATTCCTCTTGGCATCCGGTTCGTCTTTCAAAATATCTCCTGAGTTGCAATTGATAATGATGATGGTAAAATCATCATCTGGATAAGTTTTCGATATTTCTTTGATCACATCGCTGAGAGGAGAAACATTCCTGATACCCCCATCCACGACCTGACGGGCTGGTTCCACTTTAGATTGGGCCCTGATGTTCTCTATTGGCTTCCAAATAATGGGCATGGCTGTGGAAGCAAGAACCGCTTCCAAAAAGTCATCATCCGTATCAAAGTCCACATGCTTGGTGGCAAAATACTTGCCATCTACTAGAGAAACATAACCACATTTGTAGATAGTACCTTCAATATTCCCCTTCTTTGCGTAAACTTTCAGCTTATTTCTAAGCGGCAAATTGTCAGCAATGGCCTGAAAATTCTGGAATTCATCCCTTAAAGCATCTATAATTCTAGCCCGATTAAAAATCGCTCTCCATAATACATTTCTGGTTGTTTTCGGAAAATGCTTTTTGATACTTTCCCATGATATCTTCATTTTCAATTTTGGGTTTGGGTCTGAATGATCTGGGCGGGTGTCAATAAAATCAGACTGGTAAATTTCACTCACCCCATTTTCAGCCACTTTATCCCATAATTCAAGCAAATCATCAAACTTATCCTGGGCAATCAAAAGACCATTTAGTGAGCCAACAGATACCCCAGCAATCACATCAAAATGCATATTGGGTTTTCCGGGGACAACCTTTCCCCAATTTTCTTTCAGGTAAGCCAGGGCTCCAACCTGAAAGGCTCCCTTAAATCCTCCCCCACTCAATACCAATGCCGTCTTTTTCATGTGGATGAATATTTGGTTTTACATAAAAATAGTTTAATTCCGCTAAATTCAAAACTATACTTTATTTAAAAGCCTATCAAAGATCCCTGCATTACCCTGAAGTGAATTTTCTGATCTTCTCATTGGCAATTCCTTGCTATTCGGGGTTATAAAAAAAAGCTGGACCTAACCGGTCTCGCTTTTTACCGGTAGTTCTATTTCTTCTCCTGATTCATATAATTATTTTGTTAATTTTAAATCTTGAACGCCATACAAAAAAGAAACACATGTCCAACAACGATATTCTTAGAAGCCTTCGATATACCTTTGATTTCTCCGATGATCAGATGATGCAACTTTTCAAACTCGGAGGATTGGAAGTCAGCAGGGCAGAGGTAAGTGATTGGCTCAAAAGGGAAGATGACCCGGAATTTAAGGCCATTTATGATGTCGATTTGGCAGCCTTACTTAATGGGCTCATCATCAAAAAGCGTGGTAAAAGGGAAGGAGAAGAACCTAAACACGAAAAAACGCTCAGCAACAATATCATCTTTCGAAAGCTAAAGATTGCATTGGACATGAGAGACGAAGATATTTTAGAGGCCTTGGCATCAGTGGATTTTAAGTTTGGAAAGCACGAACTTAGTGCCTTATTCCGCAAGCCCACCCAAGCCCAGTACAGACCTTGTAAAGATCAAGTCTTGCGTAATTTTTTGAAGGGTTTACAAGTGAAATTCAGACCTGGTTGAATGAAACGCTTCATTTAATCAATCTTTAATTCAAGCCTATAAACTGTGAAATAATCCTTTTCGATCTCCCAATCCGGCTTCTCCATTGCCCACAATTCCCCATTTCGAAGGATAATATTTCTAGGATCCACATTTTCAAG
>NZ_SLAP01000253.1 GCF_007126775.1 Cecembia sp.
CTATATTTGCACCTCGTAAACCACAAGGGGTGGTTGACGATATTCATTCAAACAAAAAACTTATGAAATCACTAGAGATTATAGGGTTTAAAAGAGCAAATCTCGATGGTGCAGAACTGAAGCAAATCCGTGAGGAAGGAAATGTTCCTTGTGTGGTTTATGGACCTGCCATCAAAGAACAAATCCATTTCTACTCTCCAGCCATCCTTTTCAGAGACTTGATCTACACACCGGATGTGCATATGGTAGACCTGAATGTAGAGGGCACCAAAATGAAAGCAGTTTTGAAAGACGCACAGTTCCATCCTGTTTCTGAGGTGTTATTGCATGCAGATTTCTTGGCCTTTTCTGAAGACAGACCCATCAAATTCGAAATTCCTGTAGAAATCGTCGGAACTTCTCCAGGTATCCAAAAGGGTGGTAAATTAGAGATAAAGACCAGAAAGCTTGCAGTTAAAGGATTGGCTTCCAGCTTACCGGATAAAATCCAAGTGGATATCTCTGGCTTAGATTTAGGAAAATCTTTTAAAGTAGAAGAATTGACAGCAGAAGGTTTTGAAATCCTTACTTCTCCAAATGTATCAATCGTTACCATCGGTATACCGAGAGCACTTAGAGGCAAAAAAGTTGAGGAGTAAAATCCAAAAATGTATAATTTCAAATCCTGCTTATGCTTTAAGCAGGATTTTTTATTTTAGTCATCCTTAATAATAATTCATCCATGAAATACCTGATTGTAGGTCTCGGAAACATAGGCCCTGAATATGAATTGACGAGGCATAATGTTGGATTTCTTACACTTGACCGTTTGGCTGATAAATTGGGCGCTGAATGGAAAAGTGACCGCTTGGCATTCACAACTCATAGCAAATACAAAGGCCGGCAAATCCACCTGATCAAACCATCAACATACATGAACCTTAGCGGAAAAGCGGTAAACTATTGGATGAAAGAACTGCATATCCCCAAGGAAAATATCATGGTGATCGTGGATGATGTAGCCTTACCATTTGGCAAATTAAGGATGCGTGCCAAAGGATCTGCTGCAGGACATAATGGGCTCAAAAATATTGAAGCCATGTGCGGAGGACAGGATTACCCCAGGCTCCGGTTTGGAATTGGGGATGATTTTCCAAAAGGAAGACAAGTGGAATATGTCCTTGGGCGCTGGACACAACAGGAGATAGATGAGCTTCCTGTTTTTATGGATAAAGCCATTGAAATGTGCTTGAGTTTCTGTACAATCGGTATCCAAATGACCATGACGCAGTTTAATGATTAAATTCTATGTACCAGGTACCAAGTACAAGGAAGCAAGTACTTAAAACAATGTACTAATTATCATGTATTTCCCGAACCCATAGCTTTTTTTCTCTTGAGCAATGCATATAGACTTGAAAAAGTAAGAAAAAACAAAGATGAATATGTTGGGGAATTTGTTTTTAAACTTAGACTGACTTTTATTTGTAACCACTTCAGGAAACTGATTTATAAAGAAGAGGCGAGAGAACAGGCTCCAAGACCCTCTGGCAACCATCCAACCATATGGAAAGGTGCCAAAACCTGCCCAAAACGGGAGCTATAAATTAGATGATATGACAATAAGGGAAATATTTTTGTACCAAGTGCCAAGTACCAAGTACCAAGTAGCGAGTACCATGCCTTGGAAAAAGTTGTGCTTTTACAACAAATCTTTCAGATTTTTTAATCTCTTGATTTCCTTTAAAACAGTTTTGATTTTTATTTCAAAGGAAGGATGTCTTTTAATGGTCAAATCTATACCATTTTACTATCCAAATTTTAATCGACCCAACAAGTTATTCACTAATTAACCAAACATCTGATATGCCCCATTTTGAAACAGAGGCCATCCGACTCAACAGTACCAAATCCAATCAAAGGGAACACTCCTCTCCTATTTACCTGACTTCATCTTTCACTTTTGAAAGTGCGGAAGAAGCCAGACAAATGTTTGCAGATGAGATAGAAGGGAACATTTACTCCCGTTATGCCAATCCAAATACAGCAGAACTTATCCAGAAGGTCTGCGCAGCCGAGGGTACGGACGATGGGGTAGCTACTGCATCAGGAATGGCAGCGATGTTTGGAAGCATGGCTGCACTCCTACAGCATGGGGACCATATTTTGGCTTCCCGTTCCCTTTTTGGTTCTACCCACCAACTACTCACCAAAGTGTTTCCCAAATGGGGTATTTCCTCCACTTATGGGGATATTGCAGATTTTCAAAATTGGGATAAATTGGTAAAACCCAACACCAAAATGCTTTTTCTAGAGACTCCATCCAATCCAGGACTGGAAATCATTGACCTGGAATGGGCAGGAAAATTTGCAACAGCGCATGATTTGATTTTGGTGGTAGACAATTGTTTCGCTACGCCCTATTTGCAACAACCTGCCAAATGGGGCGCTCATATCGTTACGCATTCCGCTACCAAATTTATCGATGGACAAGGACGTGTTTTAGGCGGACTGATTTTGGGTCAACAATCACTCATAGATGAAGTAACCTATTTTGCAAGGCATACCGGGCCCTCCATGTCCCCATTCAATGCCTGGGTCTTGTCCAAAAGCTTGGAGACTTTGGCCGTAAGAATGGATAGGCACTGCGCCAATGCTTTTAAACTGGCAGAATATTTCAAGGACAATAAAGCATTGGAATTTGTCAAATATCCCTTTTTACCAACCCATCCCCAATATGACTTGGCCATCAAACAGATGAAGGCTGGTGGAGGTATTGTTACCCTGACGCTAAAGGGCGGATTGTCCAGGGCGATAAAGTTCATCGATAACCTGCAAATGTTGTCCATCACGCCCAACTTGGGTGACAGCAGGAGCATTGTCACCCATCCAGCATCCACCACCCATAGCAAGCTAAGCGAAGAGGAGAGAAAAAAGGTAGGCATTACCGATGGGCTTATTCGCGTTTCCGTAGGTCTTGAACACCACGATGACATCATACAGGACATAGAAAGAGCGCTCGAAAAATCAAAATAAAGATAAATCAAAAAATACTTACGGCAATTTGTAGCATAAAACAAAGTTTCTTCGTCTTCATAAAGTAGATCAAATCCAAAAACTATGAGATTCTTTGTTTTATCCCTTGGATGCCTTTTCCTTTTGGCCGCTTCCTGTAATCCTCTTCAAAATACCGATATTGGACCTGTGGAAGCCAATGTAAGACAAATGACCAATTCTGAGAACGAATTGGTACAGAGCAATGTCGATTTTGCCCTGAGATTCTTTCAGGAAATGGAAAAAGAAAACCTTGACAATTACTTCACAGGCCCATTTAGCATTCACCAGGCCCTCTCGATGGCTATGAATGGAAATGAAGGGGAAGTATTGCAGGAATTTTTAGAAGTCCTTGCCTTTCATGGTTTAAGTAAAGAAGAAGCCAATCAAACTGTCAAAAGTCTGACAGAATATTTGATGAAAGTAGATCCTAAGGTAAAAGTGAATATTGCCAATGGGATTTGGTATAGAGAAGGGCTTCAAGTACAGACTACCTTCAAAGAAGCCATGAACACTTACTATAATGCCAATGTAAGTACTTTGGATTTTGAACAGCCCAATGCCCATCAGATCATTAACAATTGGATTGCTTCTCAGACGAATGACCTCATTAAAGACATTTTGGATGGAATACCAAGAGATGCAGTCATGTACCTTGTCAATGCCATCTATTTCAAAGGGGATTGGAAGTATCAATTTGAACCTAAAAACACCAAAAAAGAACCATTTTATCCGGAAAATGGAAGCAGTGTTCAAGTAGATATGATGGATTCTTCGGATAAAATCAAAATAAATATAGGTGGCAATAATAGGGTTAATTACTTCGAAATCCCTTACAGCACCGGTCAATACCAAATGGCCATTATCCAGCCTAAAAATGATAACCTACAAAACATAATTTCTGAAATTACCCCTGAAAACCTGAACTCATGGTCCAAAAATTCCTTTGAAAGCGAAGTAGTTCTAAAAATGCCCAAATTTAAAATCAAACATAAAATTGAAAACTTAAAGGAACAATTGATGGAAATGGGGTTGGTACAGGCATTTACTCCTAATCAAGGAAATTTCACCAAATTGTTTGAGGGAAACCTTCCCCCTTTAATGATTTCAAGAGTTATTCATGAAGCATTGATAGAAGTAGATGAAAAGGGAACAGAGGCCGCTGCAGCCACTGTGGTAGAAGTAGTTTTGACCTCTATGCCGGCAGGTCCAACTCATATAACACTGGACAAACCCTTTTATTTCCTCATCAAAGAAAAAAGTTCAGGAGCTGTTCTGTTTATGGGGAAACTTGGAAACCCTTCCCTACTGTAAAACAAATTCGAATCTTTAAACAAAAATGGGTTCAAAAAGACATAGGTCAAAAATCTTCATTCTTTATTTTTTGCCATTGTTATTTGGACAATGCATAGGTGATGACGCTTTTGACGCCGAGCAGGAATTTTGCTCGGCTGTCCAAAAAGAAGCATACCAAAGCTTATTGCCCCTCACTGACAGGTTTCTCACGCAACTATCGGGAAACTTATCTGATGTAGAAAAATTAGAAAAGTTAAATGACTGGCTATCACAAAAGACCTGTATAGTGCATACTGAGGTCTCTTGTGTTTCCTGCATGTTCTCTTTACCCCCTCAGAGCAGGGTTCTTGTTACATTCTCCAACAATGGACAATCAGCCCATAAAGTCCTGGACATCCTCATGAGTGATCCTCCGAGAGTTGCGAGAATTTTTGAAAATAATTTTTCTGGTAACTGAAATTATATAGTCATGATTTTACCTGAACTATTACTACTTATTTCTAAATCTCTCCTGTTTTTCAGAGGATAAGTTGCCCCATGAGGTCAATCACCTCGTTTTCTAGATTTCTCCTCCTTCGTCGTACCAATGACAGATTACCGGAACTGTCACTCTGAGAGAAGCGAAGGGTCTCCAAAATTTTAGGGGATCCTTCATCCTCGTTCCTCGGATTCAGGATGACGGTACGGGATGTCATTGCCTCTCTGTAAATGCAAAATTCTAAAAACTCAGCATGACGGGTAACATTGCCATTACGCTTACTTTACATTTCCCTAAATGTTATAATCTCGAAACAAGGTGAAGCCTTTGAAAATATTTGACCATCTGAACTTTAAAAAGTTTTACCCCTTAATGAACCCCTTAAATCCCTAAACTCTAAATGGTTCAAAGTCTCCAACACCCGACTTCCGACCTCCGAAATATCTTGAGTCTTATGTCTTGTTTCTTGTTTCTTATATCTAATCTCTAAGTTTTATAAACTTCTTAAAAGCATTGATCAAACCATTGGTAGAGGCATCATGGCTGGTAACCATTTGCTCATCTTGTAATTCAGGCAAAATGGCATTGGCCAATACCTTACCCAATTCCACACCCCATTGATCAAAACTGAAGATATTCCAAATCACGCCCTGTACGAAGATTTTATGTTCATACATGGCAATCAACTGCCCCAAGGTATAGGGAGTGATCTGCTTGACCAAAATAGAGTTGGTAGGTCGATTACCTTCAAAAACCCTATGAGGAGCTATTTTTTCGATCTCCTCAGCAGATTTCTCTGCTTTGCCCATTTCTGCCTTCACTTCCTCCAAAGACTTACCGTTCATCAGGGCTTCCGTCTGGGCAAAGAAATTGGAAAGCAATTTGACATGATGATCCCCAATTGGGTTATGGGAAATAGCAGGTGCAATAAAATCGCATGGTATCAAATGGGTTCCTTGATGGATCAACTGGTAAAAGGCATGTTGACCATTGGTGCCAGGCTCTCCCCAGATGATGGGTCCTGTGGTATAGCTTACCTTTGCACCCTCCCTGGAAATGTATTTCCCGTTTGACTCCATATTTCCCTGTTGGAAATAGGCTGCAAACCGGTGTAAATATTGATCATAAGGGAGAATCGCTTCAGAACTGGCTCCCAAAAAATTGGTGTTCCAAATACCAATCAAAGCCAGAATCACGGGAATATTTTCACCAAATGCAGCATTTTTAAAATGCTGATCCATGGCATGCGCCCCGGACAACAACTTTTCAAAATTTTCAAATCCAATGGCACAGGCAATGGAAAGACCAATTGCGGACCAAAGCGAATACCTTCCACCTACCCAATCCCAGAATTCAAACATATTCCGAGGATCAATACCAAATTCAGCTACTGCTTTGGCATTGGTTGATAATGCTACAAAATGCTTGGAAACTGCAGACTCATCCTTGGCCTGGGCCATAAACCATTTTCTGGCGGTATAGGCGTTGGTCATGGTTTCCTGCGTAGTGAAAGTCTTGGAAGCTATAAAGAAAAGGGTAGTCTCCGGATCAACCTTTTTCAAAGTTTCTGCCATATGGGTTCCATCCACATTGGATACAAAAAATACTTCCAGATTAGGGTTTTGATAAGGTTTAAGCGCTTCTGTCACCATGACTGGACCGAGGTCTGAGCCACCAATTCCAATATTGACCAAATATTTGATAGGCTTTCCTGTATACCCTTTCCAGGTACCTTGGGATATTTTGTCAGCAAATACCTTCATTTGAGCCAATACTGCATTGACATCCGGCATTACATCTTTTCCATCCACATGAACAGGAGTATTGGAACGGTTTCTCAATGCCGTATGCAAAACAGCCCTACCCTCTGTCCCGTTGATTATTTTACCGGAAATCATGGAATCAATGGCTGATTTGAGGTCTACTTCATCAGCCAAAGCAATAAGGGCATCAAAAATATCCTGATTGATCCTGTTTTTTGAAAAATCAACCAAGATCTCTTCCTTTTGGAGGGAATATTTCTCAAACCTTGAAGTATCTTGAAATAAATCTTTTATATGAAGTCCCTTGTACTGCTCATTTAAAGCGGACAATTTCCGCCAAGCTTTGGTACATGTAGGATCTATGTTTTTCATGTTGATTGGTTTAATAGGATTAACCCTGCAAAATTAGAATATAAATTGAGGTGAAAAAAAATATCAATGAAATTGAATGGTTAAGAATAGTAGCATATTGGTTAACATACATTTATGACATTTAGGATTTTTTCAGCTATTTTAATACTTACAATCCCAAAAGACCATGTGTGATACCTTAATAGCTTTACCTTCTTTTACGGCTCAAAACAATCTGATCTTTGCCAAAAATTCAGACCGTGAACCCAATGAGGCCCAAGCATTAATTCATATCCCCAGAAAGAAGCATATGGCTTCCACACTACAATGTACCTATATTGAAGTCCCACAAGTGCAGGAAAGCTATGAGGTAATAATTTCCAAACCATTTCAGATGTGGGGGGCCGAAATGGGTATCAATGAATACGGTGTGGTCATCGGCAATGAAGCAGTATTTACCCGGGCTACCATAAAAAAAGAAAATTCCGGCCTGACAGGAATGGATTTGCTGAGGATTGCCCTGGAACGCTCAAAAACTGCCTATGAGGCCATTCAGCTAATCACATCATTATTGGAAAAATACGGTCAAAATGCTTGTGGAGGTTATAAAAACAAGGACTTTTTTTATCATAACAGCTTTATAATTGCGGATACTGACCAAGCTTATATCTTGGAAACTGCCGGGAAATCCTGGGCACTTAAAAAAATCAAAGAGGCAGGTTCTATTTCTAATGGGCTTCAAATAGGAGCAGAATATGATGAAATTCATTTGGTTGAAGAAAAGCTGGTTTTCCCTTTTAATCTCTTACCAAAACCTCAGCCCTTTTCATTCAGGGATTATTTTTCAGACTTTCTGTACACAAAAGTGGGCAGTGCTAAAAAGCGACAAAGCTGTAGCTTTGGGCTATTGCAAAAAGACAAAGGTTCGCTTACCGTGGAAAAGGCAATGATCATTTTGAAAACACATGAAGCTCCTGATCCTGATTTCAATCCAAAAAAAGCCAGCACGGCATCTTTGTGTATGCATGCAACTGGATTGACTAACCCAAGTACCACAACTGGAAGTATGGTCTCCGAAGTCAGGAAAAACGGTCTGGCTACAATTTGGCTGACCGGCACTTCCATGCCCTGTCTTTCGATCTTCATCCCGTTTTTTATGGGGACAAAAACCCTAGGAAATTTTATTGCGCCGGGAGCTACAGCTGACACTTCCCTTTGGTGGAAAGCAGAACTCATCCACCGCTGGATCTGCGAAGATTATCAGTCAAGAAAACCAGTAATTCAAAATGAACTTCAAGCCCTACAAGAATCATTTTTGAACCAAGAAGCCGATTTACTTGCTGCAGTTCCCACCCTATCTGAATTAGAAGCCTTTAGCAACACCTGCCTCCTGAAGGTTGAGGAATTGTATGATAAATGGTATAAAAAAATAAACCCTTCCGTTAATCAATTTTGATCCTAAAAGGACCTGCGGGTAATTCTTCGGAATTGTACAAGTTGACTTCCGGATTATCTGCCCAGGCATATCGTATTTCAGTGATATTTAGGACCTGTGGATGGCTCACCGACACCTTATCCCTATCAATTATTTTAGTTTTGGCAGGATAAAATGTTCCTGTTTCATCGCTGATAATAAATCCCTTTACTTCCTGTCCTGAAGATATGGTCAAGCCTTCACCTACATGCTCAAAAATTAACTCTACTGCTGTTCCTTTCTTTTCAAAACCCTGTATCACTGGTCCTGAATATACCACATCTTGTCCATAGGCCACTTTTTGGGCTGCCCTCCAAAGTCTCATACCTACATCCCTTTTATTCCGAGGATGGATATCCTTTGCATCGCCGATATCAATAGAAACTGCCATACCGGTGTTGGGCAAATCTAAAGCTTGAGTCTGCGCCTCCCTTAAATACGCCCAATTGGATTCGGGCTGTACTTCCTTCCTTTCCATATAATTGGCCAATTGTACAAAAAGAAATGGAAAATCGTTTATTTCCCATCGCTCCCTCCAATTGCTTATCATCGTTTCAAATAAGTCCCTGTAATGTTGGTGGGTATCCGTATTACTTTCTCCTTGATACCAAATCACTCCCTTGATCGGGTACTTTACTATGGGCGCAATCATGGCATTGTACATCATACCTGGCAACCAATGGTGCCTTTCTACCACAGGTAGGTTTTCCTCTATATGGTTATTGTACTTCCACTCCCCTTCTAAAGAAATCTTTCTATCCCCCTGTCTGAGGAACATCTCCCCTTTTTTTCCCAGTTGAGCTTGGTTATTCCAAGTATTTACCACTCTAACTACCAGAATATTCTCCCCTTCATTCAGCATACTTGAGGGGATTGGGTATTCACGGACAGCATCTCCAAAATCTTTAAGGAACAATCGGCCTCCATTGATATAGACATAAGCCATCTGTTGAATATCACCCAGATTAAGTCGAATATTTTGCTTATTCGAAATGGTGAAATTCTTTCTAAACCAAGCAATATCACTAAATGGATTATCCTCAGGTAATTGAACAACTTCCCAGTCGCTATCGTCATAGTTTGGGTTGGCAACGCCTTGGATCTCTCCATTTTGGGTAGCCAAGACAAGATCATTCCTTTTTAATTCCCTAATTTTGTTGTCTATGACCTCCTGAATCCAAAAATCTTGTCTTTCAATAATATCAGTTGCCTTATCTTTATAAAATTCATTTTTCAATAAGGCTTCGGACGCAGTCCAACCTTCTGCAGGTGTACCTCCCCAATTACTTTCAATAATACCTACTGGTACGCCTTGCTCCAAGTGGAGTTGCTTCGCAAAAAACCAGGCTACTGCAGAAAAATTAAGGATATTGTCCGGGTCCGCTTTACGCCATTCCCCTCCTCTAATATCAAACTTTTCTTGAGCATCATAATCATGGGGGATCTTAAAGAAGCGGATCAAAGGATAATCCGAATCAGCCAATTCTTGCTGTAAACCTTTAACCTGGGCACTCATTACCCACTCCATGTTGGACTGTCCTCCAGCCACCCAGACATCTCCTACCTGTATATCATAAAACTTCCTATCATTGATTTCCAATTCATATGGCCCCGAAGCAGGCAAGGGGTCAAATTCTATTTGCCAAGTTCCATCCTTGGCTACCTTGACGGACTTTTCCTCAGTATTGAAAGCCGCTACTACCTTTTGACCTGGTACTCCCTTCCCCCATATCCTAATAGGTTGGTGCCTTTGAAATACCATATTGTCAGTAAAAAACTTTGGTATTTCCACCTCTCCTATTTCTCCACTTGAAGAACAGGAGAAGTTAAAAAACAGGGAAATGACTAATGCAACAACAGCCAACGAATTTCTCATAGAATTAGGCATTTGGAATCTATCTGTTCTAATGAATTGTTTTATTTACAAATTTAAAGTGTATGACCGCTTAAAATCAAGCCATCTTTCATGGCTTTTAAATGGGTTGTTACTTTCCCATCTTCTCCCACTTCACATACCCTGTAACCTGGCAAGGGGGATCCCCAGCTGCCTCCAAAATGTCCCGACCATAAATAAGGTTTTTTACGGTTGCGCATGATCCCATTCACATCATGGTCATGTCCATGAAAAATTGCCCGCACATTTGGATAAGCCGCTAAAGTCTCCAAAACCTTCTCGCATGAAATGCCATGTAAAGTCCAATCATTTTGTGAAATATGGATAAATACAAACACATGGGAAAGATTTTTAAACTCCTCTAAACTTGATTGAAGAAAATCGACATCAATACATAAATAATCCCCAGCCTCATTGGAACTATTTGCTAAAACCATACCGTACTGCTCTTTGACTACAAAACGATGATCAGAAGGGATGCCCCATATACGTTCCCATTCACTTTCGGAAATCCGGTCATGATTACCTTTTACTGGATAATAAGGAATTTTCAATTTATCATACACTTGCTTTACCTCTGGCATCCATATAGGGTCATCATGGATCAAATCCCCATTGAACACCACAAAATCAACTCCATTTTCTTCTTGAATGGCCTGAATAAGGGTTTGATGAATATCCTCGTATGGCGTATTGGGCTGTCCATAATGTCCATCCGAAGCTATGATAAATTTAAGTTTGGGATTTTCGGGAAAATCCATTTTCCCATGATTCAAAAAAGGCATAAGGCTAGTCATTGAAGTGAGCAATGATATTTTTTTTAGAAATGGCCGTCTTTTCATCAGCTGTAAATTTGAATGAAATATTGTATCAAAATCCCTACTAAAATAGCAATTCCGAAACTCAATAGCGTACCAATTAGAATATATTCTGTCAATTTACGGTCTTTTGCCTCTTTTAAATCTCCAAATCTAAAGATAGACTTCGCCGCAATCAAAAATCCTACTCCTTCCCAATTGTCACTTATAATAAATACGAAAACTAAAACCCTTTCTAAAATCCCTATGATTTTTCCCGCATTTACCAATGAGTTGTTTTGATCTTCAGCAATCTCGTTTGCTAAACTTTGCAAGATTATACTGATTACTATAGGGGACGCTAAGGAAATAAAAGCCAATCCTAGAATAATCAGCCAAATAATTTGTAAACTGATTTCTAAAAATGAAAAGTCTATCGGCCCTTCTAAATAAAGGAGTAAACCTAAAATAACACCAAAGTGAAGGATTTGGTCAATGAAAAACCAGCTCGTCCTGGTGTCATTTTTTTGGAAGATTAATTTTAGCCAATCAATATGAAAATGGCTTATCGCTATAAAAAGAGCGTATGGCCAAAACCAAATTTCCCATACAAACAAAAGTGCCAGTACACCATGAATGATACTATGGACATAAAGCTGCCAAGATTTCCCTTTTTTCTTTTCTTTCGCCAATACCCAATTTTTAGACTGGAACAAAAAATCTCCAATCATATGGGCTAAAAGTAATTTGATCAAAAAAATCATTGTAGATATGTTTTCAATTTTAATCTAAAATGCTGCTCCAGTTCCATGATTTCATACGCATGCGCCCTTTGAATTCTACCACTGACAGATTGCTGTTCAATCTGTAATTGCCTAGCTATATCATCTTGCTTAATTTTAGGATTATGCAGTAAAATCTGCATAATTTCAGATGAACTTATCGTCCAATCATCCATTAAAATTAAAGCAAACTTAAGTAATAAATTAAAATCTTGATCAAAATCGGACCATTCTGAGCGTATAACCATATTCACTGGTATTTTCTTTAGGGCCTCAAACCCTTCACCTGAATAAATATGCGCTATACCCATTCTTGCTCCTAACTTTTCTTTTTTGGTTGCACCTTCTCCTATTCCAATACTTAACCTGACATCTACTGTTGACTTCCTTTGCTTTTGGGACTTGACTCTGATAGATTTTATAGTAGATTTTATGCTTAAAGCTAACAGTAACGCCTCAATTGGATGATCCAATTCAACTTGAAAGCTATCCCCTCTATAAACATCCCAATCATTTTCACTCACCCCAAAAGAAGATAATAGCTCCCGAATAGGCGCTAGCCAATACTGCATATCCCCTAAGGATCTTGACTTGATAATATCTCCCGTTATTACAGCTATCATACTAAATACTTACTTCATATTTTTCCTGAATAGATATCGTCTAATATAACGATAACATCAAATATCGTCTAATATAACGATATTATCAAATATCGTTCTATTTAACGATAAAAAAGCCAGCATACTTCTATAACATATGCTGGCTTTAAAACACAAGGGTTCTTAACCCGAATTATACATTAGGGTTTAATATCACCTCATTTTATCCCAATTGATCAGGGCATTCCAAACCATGGGGGCATCGTGATGATTCAAATAACGGTGCAAAGGATCAAATGTGAAGGCTAAAACATTTCCTCTGCCCAATGGTAGATTGAAAACAGAACCATGACCAATGATCTCCTGTTCGTTCCTAACCATACCCGCTACTACATAAGGAGGAGCCTTTTCTTCTGACTTCTCTACCTTTTCAGGTTTCTTTTCCTCTGGCAAACCTAGAATATCCCCTTCATAAGGCACTTCATCTTTTAGGGGCTGATGGCCATACTGCACCAGCATCAAATCCCTATTGTATTTATTCGTCTGAAGCAATGGGCCATTTCCTCTAAAAATTGGGAAAGATTCAGGATAACCATACAATACTGGATGATCTGACTTTCTTACTTTGGCCCTCACAATACTGCCAGGATGAAATAGACCTGAAGCACTCACTGGAGAAAGTTCTGATGCAATACCCAATTCCGCCAAAATCGCAGAGGTATTATCAAAACTGATCAGCAAGCCTCCTTCTTCTACAAACTTCCTCAAATTCTCTATTCCTGCAAACCCGGGACCTCCGGTCATATCGGTTGTAGCAGCAGGAAATCCATGGGAAGGAAACTCAGTAGTCCTTGTGTAAGGCATTGGCCCAAACTTTTTGTCCACCCCATTCACAAAATTCTTGGCATTTCCCCTAACTCTAGGAAGAATAATTACATCAAATTTAGACTTCAAGTTTCCCGCTTTCAAAATATCTTTATCAATTGAGGTATATGGTATCTCCCTTTGTTCTAAAGTGTACCTGGACCAACCTTCATCCTGTGTATTGTACCAAGTATGGTAGATGGCTACCTTAGGAAGATTGACAGGTTTTAGTTTATCTGAAGTAATGCCGGCGGAAGTAGCTTGAAGATCCAATCCGAAATCAGAAGTCAACTGCTTGGCCTGATTGGTATTGATCCTGCGAAACACAATACTTCCTGCAGGCAATGTGTCTTCAGAGATAACAGTTGCCCCATTAAGCACTGAAATTTCAGCATTTCGGTTTTGGCCCTTTACCCAATACAAAGCAGATAAAACTGTATTCTGGGCATGATATGGGAGAACATAAGTCGATCCCTCTCCAATCATTTTTCCTTCATATACCGCATCTTGCTCAAGGAGTTTGAGAGAAGCCAATTCAAAATCAATGCTGTCCTTGGCCTCTACTTCTACTCCATACAAATAAGGTAAAGTCCAAGCTATAGCATCATAAGGGGGATACTTGGCATCCTTGGGATAGGCCTGTGGTGTCAATAAAGATACAGCAAGGTTTCTGTAAGGCTGCTCAGATAGTACCACAAAAGTTTCCTCATCTTCATGCACTTCAATCCCCTGTATCCTCAACTGATTAGCTAGATAGGCTACCATGGCCGGATCCCTTTGCTCCTTAGCGATTGTAAATGCTTTAGGGCCTTCATTCCTGCCTTTCTCTAAGCTATTGTATCCTTTTTTATAGAAATTTCTCAATAAGAGCTCTTTGTTCATGGCTGCATAATACAAAGAGGCAATCACCCCGACCTGGGTATAGTTGATGTTGTTTCGGAAAGACCAATATACCAAAGGCGTAGCTGGATAAGGTCGGTACCATTCCTTAGAAGAAGCAAGGTCACCAGCGAACCTTGCTGTGGAATAATCCCTCAAATAAGTATCGGCACCGGCATTCCCATAGGTTTCGTAAAATCTTCCATTGGAATTGTGATTATTGGCCACCCAAATGCCATATCCTGGCCACCAACCATCATAAAAAGCCCAGGTAAAAGCGCCGGGCATTCCCTGTGCAGAAACTTCAGCTACATCATGATTCCCCATGACCTGCCATTCGCTCTGGGTAATGGGATCCACAAAATCATTGTATGGACCGGTACCTGTGGAGATATACAACAAAGGAACCGATTCATGAAGATCTAGCATTACCGTAGGATGAAATTCAAAAAATCCTTTGAAAATGGATTTGGTGATCTCTTGGGATACTTGCAATCCATCCCTGTTATTGTCATGGAATACGTACTTTCCCCAATAAGGTGCTGAGCGAGGAAAACCATCATCAAATTTTTCTCTCCCTTTGGTATGTCGGAAATACCAATCTACTTGTTTGTCCCATCCATCAGGCTCAGAAACAGGATTGATTACTGTGATTACATTCTCCCGGATGGCTTTGATATCCCCAGCTTCGGAAGTTGCGAGGCGGTAAGCCAATTCCATTAACATTTCTGGAGCGCCCATTTCAGTAGCATGCATCCCCGCACTGACATAATACACAGGTTTACTGTCCAAAATAACCGCCTCCACCTGCTCAGGACTTGTCTTCCTGGCATCTGCTAATTTTGCCAATTGCCCTTTATAATGATCTAAGCGATCCATGGATTCCTGATTACCAATAACAATCAGATAAAATTTCCTTTCTTCCTCGGTCAAACCCATTTCTTGCATATGCACCAAAGGGGAACTCTCAGCAAGTTTTTGGTAATACCCATATATTTCAGAAGTCCTATGGACAATTCCTTCGGTTCCGATGATATGCCCAAAATGCTTCAGGGGAGAAGGAACCGTTGGATGGTCTACTATATCCAACAAGGAGGCTGGAAGAAACTTATCATCCGTAGTAAATTCTTTTATTTTTCGTACATAGTCCTGATCGATTTGCTGGGCTTTTAGGTCAGTAATCGCTATGACCAAGAAAATCCAAAAGAAAGATAAAGTTTTATTCATGATGGTGTAGCTTGATTGAAGGTTCAAGCTACAAAAAAACTGCCTTATGAAAACCAAAAAATTATTTGGATGGCGAATAGCAGCGAATATTGCCTGTCATTTCAGAAAAACCCAAAAATAAATTCTAGCAGAGACAATTTTACTTACAACTTAGGTGAAGACTTTTTCTCACTTCAACCATTTGTCAAACCATCCAAATGCCTCCTGCTGCATCGCGAGGTCAAACTTATGCGGTCCAGGATAGAAAGTACAACGGTACTTATCTGATGCTCCTGCCTTTTTGAATATTTCAGACAAAACCTGATCTGCTTTCTTCATTTCCTCCAGTGTGAACAAATTGTCTTCTATATCATTTAGTACTAAGGTTGGCTTGGGAGCCCTTAGGCCCAAAATTTCCGGAAAGTCCAATTCTCGGGCTAAAAGCGGAATATAAATCATCCATGTATGGGTATTGGATTTAATTTAGGCTTTTTCAGCCAAAATCCCATCCAGTACATGAATTAAAGCCTGCACATCCTCCTTCGTATTGTACAAATGCAAAGACAAGCGGATGGCTTTGCCCCTTATGGAAACAAAAATCTTATTTTCCTGCAACCGCTGAATGACCTCCCCACTCTCCATTCCATCCGGTAAACCTACACCAAACAAGTGTTCGGCTCTGTAGGCATCTTCCTCCAACCAAAATCCATTATCTCCCAAAAATTGAATCATAGGCTTAGACAAGGTCTCACAATAGCTTTGAATATTTGGTACTCCCCAGGCCAGTAATTGCTCCAGAGCAGCATTGAACATGGGCAGTAAAATGAAATTGCCGTATTCACCTACATTATACCTGCCGGCACCAGGCGTATAGTCCTCCACGTATTCGGTAAGGTTAGAAAATTGCTGTGCATTGCTGCGGTTGACCCAAGTCTCTTCCAATGGCGCCCCTTCATTGAAATACTCTGAATAATAGGCAGCCCCGATGGCATAAGGCCCCATCAACCATTTATACCCGGCACAGACCAAGGCATCCACTTTGCATTCCTGCACATCAATAGGAAGGGCTCCTACTGATTGGGTTCCATCCAGGATAAAGAAGGCATTATTCTCCTTACATTTTTTACCGATAGTCTTCAGGTCAAATTGGGTGCCATCTGCCCAATGAATGGTGGACATGACCACGACAGCGGTATCCTCTTTGATGGCATCCAATATCCTTTGGTTCCAGACCTCTCCTCTTCCTTGATTGAATTCCGGTGCGGGAATGGTTTTTAACTGTTTATTATGATCCCTGCACCACTTTTCTATGGCATAATAGCCACTCGGAAATTCATCAGATACAACTAGCGCAGTATTCCCATTATCTAAAGGCAAATTATTGATGGCGGTGCTCAAACCATAGGAAGCTGCCGGGATGATGGCCACCTGTTGGGCAGGACAATTGACCAATTTCCCAAAATTGGCTTTTACTTTTTCCCCCGTCTCAAAAAAATCCTTGGGTTGAATAGAAGTTGGGTTTCTCTTCTGTATAAGAGCCTGAATACCGATTTCTTCTACAGAGCGAAGCAATGGAGACATATATGCCCCGTTGAGATAATGAATATCTTCCGGAAGTTGGAAGAGGTGTTTTTGGTTTTTCTCGATGTTTGACATTTTAATTTTTTATTGATTATGCCACAAAGGCTCGAAGACACTAAGTTTTTTACTCTTTGTTTAACGGATAAAATCCCCATTTTCACTATGTCACCTCTAGCATTTAATTACCGACTCTCTTTCTTCGACAGATTGCCAAATTGGTTGTCAGCAAAATCCAGAAATTTCTCCCAATCTTCTCCAGTCAGGTTATGCTGACCTGCTCTGAGGTGATAACCCAAGGATCCTGAATGGTGAAAATGAGGGGCAAAAACATAATCTTCTGGCAAGTCGGTCTTTTCATCGTAAAACTGCTGATAAACCTGGGAAGCGAGTTTCAAGGAAAGGTATTCTCCTTTGGGATCAGCCCAAAGGTCCTCCATGGCACTGGCAATATATACACCTCTTGGGGCGATGGAAGCAATCAATTGATGTTGGTCAAATGGTAATTTTTCTTCATTGCCATTAAAGAAATCAAAATTATCAGTGAACCAGTAAGGAAAAGCAGTATTGATCCTTTCCACCGTCTCTCCAAACTTTCGTCTGGACAAAGCTGCTCCTCCACATCCGGATTCATTGGAATAAGTGATGGCCCAACGGATATCATTGGCCCCACACCATAAAGCAGCTTTGCCACCACGGGAATGTCCCACTACAGCAGATTTGGTATGGTCAATCAATGGCTCCTGCTCAAAATAGTCCATTGCACGCATCGCCCCCCAAGCCCAAGCACCGAGGCCACGCATACCATTGGGCAGCTGCATTTGCTCAGGATATAGGGAGGTTAGGATGCCATCTGAAAACCTATCTTTATCATCTGGAGAAACATATTCCACATCAAAAATTGCCGCCACATATCCCCTTTGGGTTATTTGTTGAATATCAAAAAACTTATCCTCTTTATCATTGATCAGGTGTTCTACTTTTCTATGGCTGATCAATAATACTACGGGAAATGGACCACGTCCAACTTTTGGAGAGAACAGGTGTAAGGGAATGGTCTGTGTTTTGCCATTTCTTGAAACACCGATTTGGACAAGCTTATAACTAGAAAAGCCAGCATAAGGATGACTAGCAATCACTTCTTCCTGAAAAGTGATTTTGTCAAAATCTTTTGGTAATTGCCCATACATTTCATCAGCGAAAGCTTGAAGTAGTTCGGGTCTTCGGGTACTTTCCCATTCTTCTATTGAATTGATTATTTCACCTTTGGTGCTGACAAAAGGATCGGGTAAAACCAAAGCAGGAACTTTGGATTCATCATAATTGAATTGTTCTTGGGCGATAAGGTTTGAAGAAAATATAATTCCTATCAGAATCATCAGAAGGTAGCTGGGCTTAAATAGGATTGTCATAATGAGGGAATTTAGAGATTTAACCCAAATTTTCAAAAAATATTCGTTATTCCACTAATATCCCAACAAACCAAAATTACTCATCCAATTGGTATAAACCCACCAAAGTGTATTTTCCTTCCTAAAAGTCATCAACTAAATGAAAATCCCCATAGGCCTCTCCATCGGATATGGGCAAAGCAGGCCTTTTCACCAATTGTTGGTCCTCACTGATCAAATATACATACAACACACCACTTTTGGAGCTTTCCTCCAATTTTGCGGCTTCTAGGACATAAGCCTTAAACAGCAAATACAGCTAAAAAAGTTTATTAAGGTCCATTTTAGACATTCTTCAAAAATTGACCCTCTTTATTTATTTGGAATTTGTCTGTAATAATTAAATTGTTTGATTATTTGGTAATGGAACAAAATGATTATGCAAACAACCCCTTCCAAAAATACGATCCCAAAATGGCTGAAACGGGTACAGGAGAATTCCTGGGAGCCCGAAATACTGCTATCAGGTCTGGTTTTGATTGGTTTGCTTCAGTTGCCGGAAAAAATCAGATTCTTATCCAATTATATGCGTTCTGAGGCACTCTCGGGTAATTTGTCAGGGGTATTTACTGGAATGGAGCAAGTCGTATATGTTTTGATTCTGGGTTTACTTGTTCACCTTTTTTTAAGGAGCGTATGGGTAGGATTGATCGGTTTGACCTATACTTTCCCTAAAGGAATACAAGCGGAAAAACTCGGATACCAACCTCAATTTGAAAGAAAAGTCAAATCTCTTTCCAGTCTGGAAAATCAGATCATACTATTGGAAAAAATATGCAGTTCAATTTTTGCCACTTGTTTTTTCCTGATCATGCTGATCATTGGTATAATGGCAAGCGTAATAATTTTTGTTGCCTTTGTTTTTTTATTGGCTCACCTATTGGAAAGCTTAGGGATCTCCGGGGCTTACTGGATGGATTTAAACCTAGATCTCATCATCACTATAATATTCATGGTGCTTGTCCTTGACTTTATTGGTTTGGGAATTTATCGCAAAAACAAGTATCTGGCGAAAATCTATTATCCCATTCATCGTTTTATTGGCTGGATTACATTTTCAAAATTCTACCGATCTATTTATTATGTATTTGCCAGTAATTTGAGGAAAGGATACCTTATTGGCTTTTTTGTTCTCTTTATTGTCTTTTCTTTTATTGGACAGAATAGAATGCAACAAGCTCCCGACGAAAGCGCCTTCAGTTTTATTAAGTTTTATTCCCGATCGCCTGGAACGACTTTATTCAGTGGCAATTTTGAAGATCGAAACCAAAATTGGTCCTCATATTTATTGGAAATCCCTTCCCCGATTGTTTCAGGACGCTTTTTAGAACTGCGGGTGAAACACCAAAAGATTCTGGAAAATAAAATGATGGAAGTATGTGGATTGAAACCTGAAGACTTGAAAGACTCCAATGAGCAGGCGAATCAAAATAAACTTGACTGCATGAATGCGGTATATGCAATATTTTTGGATGGAGAGAAAGTTGAAAATCCCGATTGGCTATTTTATTTTCATCAAGATGAAAAAAGAAAAGGCCTGATCACATTTGTAGATATAGGAAACTTAGCTCTTGGACGGCATTACTTGGAAGTTAAGGTCAATACAAGTACACCGGCCTATAGTCTCGGAACGATACCATTCATGAAAGAATAGTTTAGCACTAGTTTTCAAATTGGCTGATGGAAGATGCCTTATACCCAATCCTCACCGCTATCCCGGCTATTTTTCCTCCCGCAGGAATAGGCTGATGGTAGAGTTTCCAATGCTTTCCTCCTATCTCCTCCCCTACCTGATAGGCAATACTTGCCCCTTCTGTCTGAGATGACAAATGCCAAAGACCATCTTTTTGCTCAAATTGAACCGCCTCAGTTTCTGGTTGTACCATACCTGGCCACATCATATTCACCAGGTCATACTCTGGTACAAATCCCAAATCACCGATTTCCATTTGCCAAGCAGAAAGTGCTGCACGCATCTCTTTTAACTTTCCCTGATAATCTGGTAAATTCGCTAGATTTTTCAACTCATCAGGATCCGTCTGCAAATCATACAACTCCTCCAAAGGTTTGGTCTTCATAAATATGTAGGCAGCACCACCTTCCAACTCACCCTTAAGATCCATCTCGATCAAGGTTTTGGTCATGTCAATCTGTTCCCGGTAAGCGTTCCTATAAATCAATGGTAACTCAGGTCGGAAATTTCTGATATAAACATACCTCCCATCAATGACTGATCTGCTCATGTCCACAGCTTCGTCAAACCTATCAGCAGAACCAAAGGCAAATTGATGGGGACTTTCGGTTTTGAATTCTCCTAAGAAAGCTTTTCCATGCATATAGCTTGGCGGTTCCAAGCCTGCCAAAGACAAAACAGTTGGCCCCAAATCCATCAAGGAGACAATATCTTCCACCACGGTTCCAGCCCCATAACCGTCAGGGAATCGCACCAGTAAAGGCACCCTTAATCCTGAATTCCCTACTGCTCTTTTTTGCCTCAATAAGGGACCTCCATGGTCCGACCAAAAGAAAATAATCGTATTGTCCATTAAGCCCTCCCTTTCCAAATTATCCAGCATTTCGCCCACCTGTTGGTCCAGTTCCAGAATATTGGAATACACCCTGCCTACATCCTGCCTGACTACTGGTATATCCGGAAAATAATCCGGGATGGCTACACGATTTTTATCTGCCAACATAGGGTCTTCTTTTTTCATGAAAACCCTGGACTCATGGGTAATCTCATGATTGAAAACCGCAAAGAAGGGTTGGCCAAGGTTTCTATTTTTGTAAGTGGCATCCCGCCCGATTTCATCCCAAGCCGTGATAGGAGAGTTGAATTGGTAATCCGTTTTGGCATTATTGGAAGTGTAATAACCAGCAGCTCTTAAATACTCCGTAAATACTTTCACATAGGAAGGAGGTACCGCCGCATATTCGGGTACATTTCTACCTTTGACATCTGTGAGTCCATAATAATCTTGATAGATCTCTTGCTCAGGTTCCCTATAGGCATAATGCGGACCGGTCCGCATATTATGGGTGCCAATGCTTACAGGATACATACCTGTGATGATGCTGCTTCTGCTTGGTGCGCAGACTCCAACCGTGGCAAAGGCATTATAATACGTAATTCCTTCTTTTACCAACCGATCTATATTGGGAGTATGAATACTCGAATCACCATAAACTGCTAAGGTGGTACTAATATCTTCTACTGATATCCATAGTATATTGGGATGATCTGTCTGAGCTTGAATCGAAAAAAAGAAAAATAAAGAGAAGGATATTACCAGGAATGATTGAATGTTTTTCATGTGGATATGATGCGTGCTGAGATGAAATATGCAAAAATTTGGATCAAAATACAATCATAACCTTTCATTCAACACCATCACTTGTCCATCCGCTTTCAATCTTTTTTGCAATTTTTCATAAGGCAAATCCTGAACCGCAATATTATCTTCAATCGCCAATGCAGCAGCTGTGGCAGCTGATTGACCCAAAATCATAAAAACCGGTTCCATACGGATAGATCCAAAGGCGGTATGGGAACTTGAAACACATACGGCCACCAACAGGTTTTCGCATTGTTGTTTTTTTGGAATAATGGTGCCATAGGAAATACTGTAAGGTTCCTTAGGTTTGACACCAATATCTCCTTCATTCTGAACATATCCCTCGGCTGTAACAATGCGCTGAATATTGTGGGAATCCAAGGCATAGGAGCCCATTCCAATGGGTTGGGGAACTTCTTTGGCACCTAACACATCATGCTCCGTCATCACATAATCTCCTATCAATCTTCTTGCCTCCCTGACATATATCTGATGGGGCCAATTCCCGTTATCCGTAAACTCATCTTTTGCCAATCCCCATTTGCTCATTTCACTTCTTACCTTTTCAGGTACTTTAGGGTCATTGGCCAAAAAATACATGAGGCCCTTTTGATAGTCCTCATGCTCCTTGATGATGGCTTTGCGCTCCTCATAACTGGCTTCTGGATAAGCATAATTTTTCCCAATATAATCAGTACTGAAAGGGCCATGGTTGTTGGTGTCCGTTTTCAGGTTTGGAATGGGATCAAATTTATCAAAAGTCTCATCCCATCCTGTTTCAAAAACCCTTGCTAACAATTCATAACGGGAAGGGTCATATCCCTCGGGTTTGGGAAAAGGAACTCTATTTTCTGGATGTTGGCTGAGGCACATCCGGAAATTATATGCCTGTACCTTATTGTCCCCTGTGCCGTTTTCGGACAATTGGGCATCAGAAATTTCGGGTAGCAGGCCGCTTGAAGGATCATCTGGAACCACATAAGGACTGATAGGCTCGTAGAAATAATGCCTATGCTGGAATACACCAAACTGAACCCCATTCCAGGTCTCACCATAGGTATCATTCGATTCCCTGCCAACATGGTAACTGACTCCTGCAGCAGCCAGCAAATCCCCTTCATAGGTGGTATCAAGAAACATTTTACCTTTGAAAGTTTTTCCGGAAAGGGTGGTGATGGCTGTGATCTTGTCATTTTCCATTTGGACGCCATTTTCCCTATCCAACCACTCATCCCGAAAGACTTGGATTTCATATTCTGAAACAAAATCCTCAAAAACTCTTTCTGCGGCATGGGGTTCAAAAATCCACATGGTACGGGCATTCCCATCAATGGCCGGAGTCCCCTGCCCCACATTGCCATATGCATCCTTTTTCTGCCATTTCCACGCATCCTCTTTCTGATAATGCATATATATTCTGTGGTAAAATTCCCTAGCCAAACCACCGATAACAGATTTGTCCCCTGTATCGGTAAATCCAAGCCCTCCCGCAGACAATCCCCCCAAGTGGACATCAGGAGATACCACGATGACTGATTTACCCATCTTTTTGGCTTGGACGGCTGCGGTGATGGCAGCGGAGGTTCCGCCGTAAACCACAATATCAGCTTGGAAAAGCTGTGACTCGGTCGGTTGTTGACAACTTTTAAAAGCAAGACCAGAAACAACAATTGAAAACAAAAGAAAAAAAACTGGTATTGCATCTAAAGCTGATCGCAGGTATTTCAAATAACTTAATTTCTTCATGTCTTCTCTTCATTTAAGCATAAAACTTTCAAAATCCATATTCTCTATTTTACCGATAAAATCAATAAGATCCAATGATCAATGTAAGGTATTGAAAGCGCTACATCTTCTCCACCTTCTCCTATTTTTAAATAGAAATGAAACTTTACAGGGAAATTTAGTTTCCAGGTTTCTTTACTGACCTTACCAGTTCTCTCTCTGATTTGGAAATCCCATCTAAATACCTCTCTAGTAGGTTTTGACTAATCTCAGAAGAATCCCCATATTTCTCCCTTAATGCATCTAAATCACGGTGAAGCTTTTCCCTGATCTCTTTATATGCAGGATCATCGTAGACATTTGTCAGTTCATGGGGATCAATGGCTCTGTCATAGAGTTCCCATTCGTCTACATCATAATAAAAGTGAATCAATTTATATTTCTTGGTCACGATAGCATAATGCCGCTTGACCATATGGATAGATGGATATTCATAATAATGGTAATACACTGCCTCTCTGTTCCATTTATCTGTTTTCCCAGTCAATAAAGGCATCAAGCTTTCCCCTTGCATATCTTTTGGCTGTGGGATACCGGCAGCATCTAAGAAAGTCTGTGCAAAATCCAGATTCTGCACCAATTCATCCGATTTTGTACCCGGCTTAATTTTTCCAGGCCAAGCTACCAACAACGGAGTCTTGAAAGATTCATCATATACAAAGCGCTTATCAAACCAACCATGTTCTCCCAGGTAAAAGCCCTGGTCAGAAGTGTATACAATAATGGTATTTTCCATTAATCCATTGGCTTCCAGATAGTCTAAAACCCTTCCTACATTCTCATCCACAGAGGCGATGGTACCCAGGTAATCCTGCAAGTACCTTTGGTATCTCCAGCGCATTTTATCCTCCTCACTCATTTCCGGAAAAGATTTTGCAAATTCCTTATTGAGCGGTCCATATACCGCATCCCAATTGGCCCGCTGACTGGCATTCAACCTGCCTACTTCTCTTTTGAAAGCTCCCTTATCCCAACCGGAAGCGTCCGGGATTCCCAATTGGTCCATCACTTCCGGATAAATTTTGGAGTCTCCTGCCCAATTCATATGGTGAAGTAAGTTCATTTCCGCCTCTTTGGCAGCGGTTCCTCTACCTGAATAGTCATCAAAAAGCGTAGCGGGCTCAGGAAATTGCTTTTGGGTAAATTCGGCTATATGCCTCTCAGCAGGCAACCATTCTCTATGAGGGGCTTTATGTAAATAAGCCAGGAAAAAGGGCTGTTCAACCTTTCTTTCATTTTCCAACCATTCCAAAGTCATATCCGTGATGATGTCCGTCACATAGCCTTCAATATCATAGGTCCCTTCATCCTTTGTGATAAAAGTGGGGTTGTAATAAGCGCCTTGTCCCGGAAGAATTTTGAACTGATCAAAACCCTTTGGATTATTTCCAAAATGAAGTTTGCCAAACATGGCGGTTTGGTATCCGGCTTCTTGGAGCAATTGAGGGAAAGTCACATTTGTTGTATCAAAAGGAAAATGGTTATCTGTTTTTCCGTTGAGGTGGGAATGTTTTCCTGTAAGGATGGTGGCCCTTGATGGGGCACAGATAGAATTGGTCACACTGGCATTGGTGAACAACATGCCCATTTTCGCAACCCTGTCAATATTAGGTGTCTGGATCAAACGGTCATCATAAGCCGAAATGGCCTGGTAAGCATGGTCATCAGACATGATAAAGATGATATTCGGCCTTCTAACTTCTTCTTCCTTTTGTTCACAGGAAAAAAAAATAACAAATAAGAGGCAATAACAAAGAGGATAGATTTTATAGCGCATGGGTTGGTTGGTAGGCTTTATTATCAATTGGTGATTTTCTTTAAAATCAGTCCTTTGATGGAAAGGTTTTTAGGGTAATTTTCTGACAACCCTAATGTAAGGAGTTGTCCACCTTTTTCAAACTTAATTTTGCCCAAAGGTAATTCCGGCCAAATATATTCCTCTACTTCGCCCCTCAGCACCCTATCTTGATTGGGAATGAGTGTGGCTGAATTAAGCTGATCAATACCTATTTTCGTCTCTTGATTATTTGCAGAAAAAAGGAGTGTAACCGGACTTTCATTGCTCATCTGAAGATAAACCTCATAAGTAGCATCCTCCACCACATCTATCTCCCATCGCACAATATCTGCGGGGGATGTAAATCCAATAAACCAATCATTGGCCCAACCCCAATCGCCCTGGAAAGCCACATTTCCGGATTTCTTCCCATCGGGAGCAGGAAGCTCTATTTTTGGCACTTTTGGATGCCCCACCTGTATCAATGGCGGCGCTACTCCTTTTTCTGTCATTGCTTCTAACCACGACAGGTACTTTTTTTCCATTTCGGAAGCAAGCCCCCTTTCCTCTTCAAAGATATTATGCTGTTGAAAAGGGTCATTGATCAGGTTGAAAAGCGCCTTTTCCTTGTTTTTCAATGTGAGTAAATATTCCTGATTTCTGATCGCGCCGGGAATGGTATCAAATTTTAAGTGTACATGGTGGGTATAAAAATACCTGTCTTCCCAATTGCTTTGATCTTCCATCAATGGCAAGAGACTTTTTCCATGAATCTCCAAAGCATCCGGAACAGGAAGCTTTAAGAGATCAGCCAAAGTTGGCAAAATATCAATATGACCCGCCCAAGGTTTTATCAATCGGTGTTGGTACCCAGGGATTTTCATAAAAAACGGCACCCGAACCCCACCCTCATCAAGGTCAGCTTTTTTTCCTTTCATACCGCCATTATAGCGTATACCATTCGGCCCATTGTCGGTCATAAAAATCACAATGGTATTGTCAATTTTCCCACTTTCCTCTAAGTAATCCATCAAGCGACCCACATTGTCATCAATGTTCTCTACCATACCATAGACACAGGCATCCTTGTCGTCCAAGCCTTTGGCTTTGTATTTGTCGAAATAACGATCCGGAACCTGAAAAGGGCTATGGGGTGTATTCAAAGATAGGATTGCAAAAAACTGATCCTGTTTGGACATAAATTCCATGGTTTGGTCAGTCAGTACATCCGGCAGGTAGCCCGAAGTCTGCACCTCTTCAAAATTATGGGTAAGCTTGGTGTCAAAGTAATTGTTGATATGACCTTCCGAAAATCCAAAAAACTCATCAAAACCCTGTCCAATGGGATCATGGGGAAATTGTTGACCCTGATGCCATTTACCAAAAAGACCTGATACGTATCCATGAGGCTTCAGGAATTCTGCAATGGTCACTTCTTCTTCCCGCATCACCTCCATCCTGTGGGTAACCCACGTGGTACCTGTAGCAATATGGTACCTCCCCGTCAGCAAACTCGCCCTTGTCGGGGCACAGACAGGAGAAACATAAAACCTGTCAAAAACTACTGATTGGCCGGCCAATTCATCAATATGTGGGGTTTCCACAAGTTCATTGCCGTGGTAAGAAAGGTCTCCCCATCCTTGATCATCGGTGAGGATCAGTAAAATATTGGGTTTGCTGTCTACTTGTTGCTCTTCCGAAGAATTGCAGGAAAAAAGATATAAGAGTATAAATGAGAGAAAATAGGTATAAAGGTGATTTTTCATAGAGACAACTTTTGGCATTTCGGTGATCAAGTCTTTTTAATAAAAACTAAAATACTCAAATCTAGCCTCATCAAAAATCTAAATTACTTGTATGATGTTCTACTAAACCAGACAGATTTAAAGTTAAAAATCATCCACTTTCAATTCCTGGAAAATAAACGAAACCTTGTCTACAGCTCCATCTCTATCATCAACAAACCTTACTTTTTGCCTTCCGGTCAACAAGAATGCCCCATTATTCAAGGATTTTAACTCCAAGTCATAGTTTTCTACCTTCAATATTTTATTGGATTTTTGGGGTCCTGGGATTTCGATCTCTTTGTTTAGCTCTTTGATTTCTCCTTCTATAATTTGGGAATAGAAAAGCTTCCCATCAAACTCATATATAAAATGATCCCCACTTCCAGATACGAATTGACCATAGGAAAGAGGAACAAAAGTTGATTTTTTGGGCAAAGGAATGGCATAATCCCATAAGACTTCTCCATTACTGTCAAACTGTATAAAGTGGGATGATTTGAATGAAAAGTAAATATCAGGGTCAGTCAATCTGGGCTCAATTCTTTCACCTGTACCAATCGCAAATTGAGGTTCAACTCCACCTCTCCTCCCATAATTCATGTCTTTTATTGGATTAAAATGATAATAATTGTGATCATATACACCGTCTTTTGTTAAATGTGAGTTACCTACTGCCAAAAAATGATCTGAGTACAAAAGGAATCCATAGTCATTTTCTATTAAATTTCTAGCTGTGAGAATACCATTCAAAGAAGGTTTTTTAGACTTTTCCCATTTTTTTATACTTTTTTCACCTCCATCTTTTTCAAAAGCAAAGAATGCGGGCAGGTCATTGATCTCAAAAATATTGTTGAAAGGATCACTTCCTTCTGCCAGATACCCTGCGTAATACCCATTATAGCCAACTCGATTAGTCATGCCGACAGTCCCCGCAATAAATCTCAATGGGCCAGTTCCAGAAAGCAAAACCTCAATATTTTCTCGGTTTTTAAATTCGCTTTCAAATAAGTAATTCCTGAGCAAAACACCTTCTTTGTTGATGGTCGACATAAGATAAGACTTGCCACTATCCCGGGTTCTAAAATTAAAAATCAAATTAAATACTCCTGACAGTTCGTCTTGATAGACTTTCTGAAGGGTCATTCCCGGCTGAAACACATCCTCCACTGTAAAAAGTTTGCCGGTGGAAATCTCCAAAACTTGTGCAACCAACCTTTTTTGACTGTAAAACATCAATAAAACAGAATTACCTAAAACTTCAAAATCTGTGATTCTTTCTTTAATGGTAGCTTTTAATTCCAATTCTTCTACCTCTTTTGAGTTTAGATCAATTGACAAGAGGTAATTTTCATTTAAATAATGATCTGTGTTTTCACATAAAAAATAGATTTTATCCCCATATACTTTTTGATTTTTGATCACATGACTCCAGCGGAGGGGGACATCTAAGATTGTATGATTTGTAAAATCCTGATTCGCCAAAAAAACATTGAGATGAATTTGTCGGGCAGCTTCAATTACATTGGTCTGATAGGCAATAAAATGATTTTCAGAGATTTCAATCCACACAGGCTGAGAGGTGAATTCCTTAATGGTTTCAATTCTTTCACCAAAGCTGATTTGTCCGAATACTCCTTGACAAAAGCAGCATAAAAACACTACAAGAATTAATCTATTTAAAACTACCATGATTAAATCTATAAAAATATAAGAAAATTTAAAAATTAATTTGAAATAAGAAAGGGCTCAAATTTGATGAATTGTCAAATCTGAGCCCCTTGAGATTTTTATTTGGATTATTAAAACTCGAAGTTAAAGTTCAAGTTCTGTTCTCCTGAAGTAGAAGATTTAAATATAGTCATTCAAAATATTCTCAAACAACTCCTGTCTTCCGCTTCTTTGTTTAGGTTCTCCTACAGATTTGGCATGAGCCCTTAGGTCTTCTAAGGTCAATTTACCTTCTTCAAAAGACTTACCTTTTCCTGAATCAAAAGAGGAATACCGCTCTTTTCTCAAAGACTTGTATTCGGATTTTTCAAGTACTTCGCTGGCTACAAGCAATCCTCTTGCAAAGGCATCCATACTGCCAATATGTGCATAAAATAAATCCTCTAGATCGGTGGAATTCCTTCTTACTTTGGCGTCAAAGTTTACGCCGCCGCCCTGAATGCCACCACCTTCAAGAATCACCAACATCGATTCTGCCATTTCTTGAATATTGATGGCAAACTGATCGGTATCCCAACCATTCTGGTAATCGCCTCTATTGGCGTCAATGCTGCCCAACATACCGGCATCTACAGCCACTTGAAGTTCATGTTGGAAGGTATGCCCAGCCAAAGTAGCGTGGTTTACTTCTAAGTTCAGTTTAAAGTCTTTGTCCAAACCGTAATGTCTCAAGAAACCAACAACTGTTGCCGCATCGTAATCATATTGATGTTTGGTAGGCTCCATTGGCTTTGGTTCGATCAGGAAATTGCCTTTGAAACCTTTGGACCTAGCATAGTCACGCGCCATGGTCAAGAATTTGGCCAGGTGCTCAGTTTCCCTTTTCATGTCGGTGTTGAGCAAGGACATATAACCTTCTCTACCACCCCAGAACACATAATTTTCACCTCCAAG
>NZ_SLAP01000144.1 GCF_007126775.1 Cecembia sp.
ACTTTGGCAGTCTTTACACAAAATACATATTTAGGTCCCTTTCCACCATCAGGGTCTGGTAAACTTTCCTGTGCAATTCCTGTAATAGGAACTGAAGCAAATACAAAAAGGGCAAAACTTAAAACCGCAATTAATTTTTTCATAATACTTTTAAATTTTAAGGATACAAATCTCATCAACCTTTGATGAGTTGAATTAAAAGTTTACCGGTAACAACTAATTCTTCACTAATCAAAAAAAAATAGCTTAGTTGTCAAGTTTTAAACTAAAAAATATTTCCTTTCAACAGTTAACCTGCTGATTTACAGCGATAAAAATTTAACCCATAAAATTTATTAATGTGTTGAATATCAATAGTTTATAATTGATAGATGATATTTGTGATAGTGTAAATGAATAGCTTCCATATAAAAATGAAACATCCTATTTTGTCAATTTTTTAATGAACCACAACAGTGACAAAAGGGAACAAAAGGAGGGCTTTTGGGGTCTAGGGGTAATTCAGGGAGCTTTTGTGACTATTGTGGTCTTTTGTGTTTGAAAAAATTGATTGCTTCAGCAGTTGGAATATACAAGGTTTATCGGCAAAAGCTTTTTATTTTGAACCACAACCTGTCCCGAAAGTTGGGAAAAGAGACAAAAGAGAACAAAAAAAATAAACATTTATGGCTTGTTCAAGCACCAAGCATACGCCTGAGGCAGGTATTCTCTACCATAATTTTTATTTGATAAAATGGTGAATTCGATAAATTGATTGAGCCAAGATTCAAGCTTTTCATCCGGTTTTTTAGAATCCTTATGCGAGGCATGGACTTTGATTAAAATGATTTCATTTTCCAAAGCTTTCCAAAGCACCTGCTTTGAATCGCCCAGTATTTCAGCAATCAATTTTTGGCTTTCTACTGTATTTATGAGGTGGATTACCTCATAAACTTCCGGGTAAAGCAATAGGGAAGGTTTATCATCCTGGGCCACTTGTGCCGCAGACCTGACAGAAAAGAAAAGGAAAAAGAGCAGAAAAAAGAAACGCATAGGACTCTGTTTTTCTTTAAGACGGGAAGTAGGTCACATTTGTCCTGTTGGAAAAAGTTTTGATAGAAAAAAGAAATACCTCATTTTGAAAAACAACAGTTCGATTTGTTTTATGAACCACAACAGGGACAAAAGAGAACAAAAGAAGGTTCTTTGGGAGTATAGGGAGCTTTTGTGACTGTTGTGTTCTTTTGTGGTTAAAAAATATATTCAATAAAAAAAACCTCCAAGGGTTCGGAACCCTTGGAGGGTGGTATGGTTACTGATTTTAAATCAACTCCACACTTCTCTTGACAAAGGCGGTCAGGTCTTTGCCAGTAAGCATGCCCTGGGCCAATAAAGCCAGGTCAAATGCCTGCTTGGCCAGTTTTGCCTGATCTTCTTCAGCCTCTGCTTTCAAAATCTTGTCAATCAAAGGATGGTTGCCGTTGATGGCGACTTTGTAGTTGTCCGGCATGGCCCCGTAAAAGCCCATACCTCCGCCCATCTGGGCCATTTCCTTCATCCTGCGCATAAACTCCTCCATGGTCACTGTCACAGGCATTTCCTCAGGACTTAATCCCTCAACTTCTACACTGTAGGCTTGGTTATTTATGGCTTTTTCGAATACTTCCTTCACCTTTTTGGACTGCTCTTCTGTTAGCAGGCTGTCATACGTGTCCTCTTTTTGGATCAATTTCTCAGCCACATCTGCATCTACACGTTTCAATGAAGTTTTCTCTTCTTTAGTTTCTAAGTGTTGGATAAAGTGACTGTCAATAGGAGAATCCATTTGTAATACATCGTAATCTTTTTTATTGGCAGACTGAACAAAGGCATCCTGCTTGGCTAAATCGGTAGCATAGAGGTAAACCACCTGCTCATTTTTATCCGTTTGAAGGGCCTTGACTTTATCTTTATATTCTGTGAGTGTGAAAAACTCCCCATTGGTATTTTTCAACAAAGTGAATTCCTTGCCTTTTTCAGCAAATTTTTCCTCGCTGATCATGCCGTATTTTACAAACAGACCAATGTCATTCCATTTTTCTTCATAGACTTTGCGGTCTTTCTTGAAGAGTTCTGCCAACTTGTCCGCCACTTTTTTGGTGATGTAGTTGTTGATTTTCTTCACATTGGAATCTGATTGCAGGAAGCTCCTTGAGACGTTCAAAGGAATGTCCGGTGAATCAATTACCCCGTGAAGCAACATCAAAAACTCTGGTACAATGTCCTTCACTTCATCGGTGATAAATACCTGACGGCTGTACAATTTGATCTTGCTTTTTTGGAATTCAAAGTCATTTTTGACTTTAGGGAAATACAATACTCCTGTCAGGTTGAAAGGATAATCCACATTGAGGTGAATCCAGAATAGCGGATCCTCGCTCATCGGGTAAAGTTCTTTGTAAAAATTCAGGTAGTCTTCATCTTTCAGGTCGCTGGGAGATTTGGTCCAGATAGGTGTGGAATCGTTGATGATATTGTCCACTTCAACAGACTTCCATTTTTTCTCCCCTTTGTCATCTACACCATCTTCTATACTTTCTGTTTTGGTTCCAAATTTCACTGGCACAGGCAGGAATTTGGCATATTTATCCAAAATGCCCTGTAATCTCCATTTGTCCAAAAACTCTTCAGAGTCTTCATTGATGTGCAAGATGATATCCGTGCCTCTTGTCTTTCTGTCACCTGCAGAGATTTCAAACTCCGTGCTGCCGTCACAGGTCCAACGGGCTGCTTCTGCTCCTTCCTGGTATGAAAGGGTGTTGATCTCTACTTGTTTGGCCACCATAAAGGCTGAATAGAAACCCAGACCAAATTTACCGATGATTTCATTGGCATCCTTGGCTTCTTTGAATTTCTCCACAAACTCCGTAGCACCGGAGAAAGCAATCTGATTGATGTACTTTTTGATTTCATCTGCGGTCATGCCCAATCCCTTATCTGAGACGGTTATGGTCTTTTTGTCTTTGTCAAAAGCCACTTCCACGGTAACATCGCCCAGTTCTCCATGGTATTGTCCCAATTGGGCCAATCTTTTGATCTTTTGGGTGGCATCTACTGCATTAGAGACCAGTTCACGGAGAAAAATCTCATGGTCTGAATACAAAAACTTCTTAATGATAGGGAAAATGTTCTCGGTATGAATCGAGATGGTACCTTTTTCCTGCATAGCTATATTGATTTTAAGTTACTGATAAACATTTTTGACAATACAGCCTCATCAAGCCCCGTTCCAAAGGGTAAAAAATGTCATTTTGGCAGTTTATATGAAATATACCTTCGGTGAAATAAGGTAGAAATATGCCTTCGGCGAAATAAATATCCAATATCTAAATACTAGTCACAAAAGAAATACACTTAATAAATTGTAAATTACTTCACAGGCACCAGTTTGGGTTGCAGGTCCGGATCTTCCATATCCTGGTCAAAGGGAAACATGGGTCGGTTGATGCGCTTAAATTCCATTCTTTCCAAATCTTGGTCCACTCCTCCAGGGGTTAATGCCATGATCCAATCAGCCCGCATGTCATAGAGTTCAGGTACCAAATAACCTATTTTCACCACCAGAATATCCGCCTCCCTTGGGTTCAGTCCCAAATTGGTAAAATCGGATTCTCTGTGATAGGGTTTCCTTCTTTTGGTTACGATCACAGACAGGCTGCCCACCTTGACCACCACTTCAGTCTGGGCATTGGGATCCCCGTGTTCAATGGCCATAACCTGACCTTTAAGGAGGATGGGGGGAGAATAACGGTCATCCACTCTTGCACCTGCATACCCTTCTACCTGTCCTCCCACACCGGCTTGTATGGCTTTTTCTACGAAGTCGGCATCAGGAATGGAGGCATAAATCAGTGATTTGCCATTCGGGTTTTGGAATTCAGGTCTTTTAAGAATTTCTCTCAATGTCCAAGTCACATCCCCTGCTCCTCCGGCAGTAGGATTGTCGCCCATATCACTGATTACGAAAGGGTGGACTTCACTTTTTATGGCTTTATCAAGGGATTCTTTCAGACTAGCAGTGGGAGCAATAAAGTCAAATGCCTTCCTTACTTCCCAAAAACTATTGGCCAAATAGGCTGCACCTTCGGTTACCTGGTGTTGGTCGTCACCGGTTACCATGACATAGGCCTGATTTCTGGGCTCATCTGCCCAGGCATAGCCTATCCAGATCCCAGCGTCCACTACGCCTTTCTGATCTGCAATCGGGGCTACTTTGTCATAAAGACTTTTGGCCGGTTCTACCCTTGTACTTGTCTTTTCTCCAGGCAACAAAATCGGAACGGCAACCCAAGCCTTATATGCTGGCTTTCCCATTCCCCCTTCAAGCCTTTCCAAGAGATTATCTACAGTCCTTTTCTTGGACTCCATAGCATCCTCATGGGGCGCCATTCTGAAACAGGTAATAAGGTCTGTATTTTCAGCCAAGCGCCAGGAAACACTTCCATGAAGATCCATAGAAGTGGAAATCATCGTTTCATCACCAATTACTTCTCTTATCCTGACTATCATGTCACCTTCCGGATCATCAAGTCCAATGACACTCATGGCTCCATGAATATCAAAAAACATTCCATCATAAGGGGCATTTTCGCGGAGCATATCTAGCATTTCTTCCATCAGGGATTCGTAAGTGTCTCTTGTGACAGCACCTCCCGGTATTGCTCTGGCATAAAGCGCTGGAAACCAATCAGCACGATTTCTATTCGGAGTGTCATCAGCAAGAAAAGGGTAAAGGTTGAATATGTCATTTCCTCTGCTTACCCTGAAGGCATCCATCTCACTGACGGCAGGGGAAAAGGTACTGGATTCTATGGCGATTCCGGCAATGGCAATTTTGGGAAGCCTTTCTGTATGTGTATCAGTTTGTTCTTTTGAGCTACAGCCAAGAACAAAAAGCATGATAATTCCAAATAAGCTTAATTTTGAAAAGGTTTTCACGAGGTTTGAATGGATTGGTGAACCCTCAAAATACGGGATTTGTCCCAATAAATACCAATTGTTAATTGGATTATGATAGGTCAAAAAAATGCAGGTTGCTTTTGGGTTTGAAACATCTTAAAGAATTGACATCATTCTTTGGCTTTTATGCCTTGCTTATTTTTGTCCTTTATATACATCTTATTTCCCCTATCTTTGCGGCATGTTCCAACAAATCCGGACCCTCATCATCAAAGAGTTTACCTTAGAATGGAGGCAGAAATATGCCCTCAATGGGATTTTGTTGTATGTGGTTTCAGCAGTTTTTATTGTTTATCTCAGTGTAGGAGCCAAGCAAGGCAACATTGCGGTGCCTACCTGGAATGCACTTTACTGGATCATCATTCTTTTTTCGGCAGTCAATGCGGTAGCCAAGAGCTTTGTACAGGAGCATCAGGGCAGACAATTGTATTATTATATGATTGCATCACCGGAGGCTATTATAATTTCCAAAATTCTGTACAATACGATTTTGACCTTGGTTTTGGCCTTATTGGGGTACCTGGTGTTCAGCATAATACTTGGAAACCCAGTACAGGACCAAGGTTTGTTTGTACTGAATTTATTATTGGGTGCCATAGGTTTTTCTGCCTGTCTGACCATGGTTTCAGGGATTGCATCCAAGGCAAGCAATAATGCCACTTTGATGGCTATATTGAGTTTCCCGGTGATCATTCCTATTCTGCTGATGGCTATCAGGGTCTCTAAAAATGCGATCGATGGTTTGGATTGGTCTGTCAGCGTAGACAAGTTGATAACCCTTTTGGCAATCAATGCCATCGTTGCGGTAACCGCTTATATTTTATTCCCGTATTTGTGGAGGAGTTGAGTTTTTCTTTTTTGCTGAACCCCATTTTTTGGTGTCCTAAAATAAGAGATTGGTCATACCGGGGATAACATTCATAAACTTATGTCATAAAAAGCACAGGAATCAGGAACTTATGACGTATTTTTGCACTTAAATAAGCAAAATCTTTCGATGAGATCGAGTTGGTGGAAAATATTGACCATTGCCTTACTGGCTTACACCCTAACAGCAGGTTTACTACTTGATGTGCCCCGATTACCCATTCTGAATGAGACCATCAGAGCACTGCATTTCCATGTGACCATGTGGTTTGGTATGATCATCATGTTGGTGGTAGCTGTAGTTTACAGTGTCAAATACCTCAGGAGCAATGACCTTAAGCATGATGATTTGGCCATAGAATTTACCAATGCAGCCATACTTTTTGGCGTATTGGGGATTGTGACAGGTATGATTTGGGCCAAATTCACATGGGGTGACTACTGGTCCGGCGATCCCAAGCAAAATGCATCTGCGATTGGTTTGCTCATGTATTTTGCTTATCTGGTGTTGAGAAACTCTTTGACCGATGTACACCAAAGAGCCCGTATAGGCGCAGTGTATAGCATATTTGCATTTGCTGCCTTCATACCCTTGATATTTGTACTTCCCCGTTTGACGGATAGTTTGCATCCAGGAAACGGGGGTAATCCGGGTTTTAACGCTTATGATTTGGATAGCAAATTGCGTTTGGTGTTTTATCCGGCAATTATCGGCTGGGCACTTTTGGGAACCTGGATAAGTTCTGTACGTGTAAGGCTTAGAAGAGTAGAAAGAAAAATTGAAGACAGGTTGATTAATCAGGTATCATGAAAAAATGGTTGTTAATATTTTTCCTGGCCTTTAGTTTACAGGCTATGGCTCAGGAAAAGATAGAAATTACGGAAGCAGACTATCAGAACAATAGAATAGAAATGGCCGATGTGATGCGGTCTGAGGGGAAGATTTATGTTTTAGTGGGTATCATTATAATAGTATTTGCGGGGATTGTCATATACATTATTAATACGGACAAAAAAATAAGTAAACTTGAAAAGTTACTTCAGGAATAAAATAAATGAAACTGCCTTGAGGGGCAGACTATTGATTAAATCATATGAAAAAAGGGCATATTTTAGGACTTGGAATCATTGCAGTGGCAATCATCATCATCGTTTCTATGATCGGTGATGCCAGCACCTATGAAAGTTTCTCCACTGCCAAGGCAATGAAGATGAAAGGAGAAGATAAACCTATCCATGTGGTGGGAGAATTGAAGAAGAATATCTCAGGCACAGTGGAGGGAATAGAGGTTAACCCCAATAAAACTTCATTTTATTTCATGATGGTGGACAATGATGGTACCGAACAAAAAGTCTTTTACAACGAACCCGTGCCACCTGATTTTTCAAGAGCGGAACAAGTAGTGGTAATCGGTTCTTATAAGAACGAGGAGCTGTTTGTCGCAGACAAAATCCTGATGAAATGCCCATCTAAGTATCAGGAAAATGAAATCAGCACTGCTGGTATGTAAATGAATTTATCCTTTGATTTCAAAAAAACATGATCAATACCTTTGTAGGTAATGTAGGACATTTAGCGGTAATCCTGGCTTTTGTTAGCGCATTGGTTGCTGCTTATGGTTATTACCAATATACCTTTGCGCAGGAACTGGAAAAGCCTGTTTGGAAACGATTTAGTCGGGTGGCATTTTATGTTCATTCCGTCGCAGGTATCTCCATTGCTGTAGCTTTATTTGAAATCATTTATAACCACAGGTTTGAATATTTCTATGCGTATTCGCATTCTTCCATGGCATTGCCTGTGCATTACATGATTTCTTCTTTTTGGGAAGGTCAGGAAGGATCCTTTATTCTTTGGATTGTATGGAATGTCTTATTGGGACTCATTTTGATTCATACCAATAAATTTTGGGAAGGTCCGGTCATGCTGGTGTTTGCCTTGGTGCAAGCATTTCTTGTTTCCATGATATTGGGTGTGGTTATCGGAGATTTGAAGATAGGTAGTTCTCCATTTATCCTGATTAGAGATGCAATGAGCGCTCCAATTTTCCAAATTAATCCGGATTTTGTGCCTGAGGATGGTACAGGTTTGAACCCTCTGCTTCAAAATATTTGGATGGTCATCCATCCGCCTACCTTATTTCTGGGTTATGCAACCACACTGATTCCTTTTGCCTACCTTATGGGAGGTTTAGCAACCAGGAAATATACAGAATGGGTGCGTCCGGCTTTGCCTTGGGCAATTTTCTCCGCCATGGTCCTAGGGATGGGTATCATCATGGGAGCGTATTGGGCATATGTAACCCTTAATTTTGGGGGGTATTGGAATTGGGATCCTGTAGAAAATGCAGTTTATGTTCCCTGGCTGATTTTGGTGGCGGGAATTCATACCATGATTACCTTCAAAAAAAGCAGTACAGCTTTGAAATCCTCCATGGTGCTTATCATAGCCTCTTTTATATTGGTACTTTATGCTACCTTTTTGGTCAGATCCGGCGTATTGGGAGATGCCTCCGTCCACTCTTTTACAGATTTGGGGCTTTCAGGTCAGTTGCTGATCTACATGTTGTTTTTCCTTGCAGTAGCGGTTTTCTTGGCCATAAGGCATTGGAAACATATTCCTACCTCAGAAAAAGAGGCCTCCGTCTATTCCAGAGAGTTTTGGATATTTATTGGGGCCACTACACTTGCTTTGATGGCATTCCAGGTGATTCTACCCACTTCCATACCAGTGTGGAATGCCATTGTAGAAATGTTCGGAGGTATTTCCAATATGGCACCACCTGCTGATCAGGTAGGGTTTTATACGAAATTCCAGCTTTGGTTTGCTGTAGTAGTGGCTTTACTCACTGCCGTGGGCCAGTTTTTTTGGTGGAATAAAATGGACGGTAAAGCACTTCGGGAGGCTTTGGTAATGCCCTATATTATTGCAGTAGTAATTTCAGCACTTATCATTGTATTCGGAAAGGTGTATGACCTTTCTTATATTGTGGTAACATTAGCGGGTACATTTACCATTGTAGCCAATGCCACCATTCTGTACCGCTTGGTCAAGAAATCAACATTTAAATTAGCAGGGGGGTCACTTGCACACATAGGTTTGGGTATGATTCTTATTGGAGTGATGTTCTCCTCTGGGTACTCCGAAGTGATCTCCTATAATCTATCCGGATTGACCTATAGCAACAGCTGGGAGGATGAATTGAATAAAGAGCATGTATTGTTATGGATCAACAAACCCACACAGATCAAAGATTATACAGCTATCTACAGAGGGAGACAGAAGAAGGTCAAAGGCATGCCAACCCTTGTCAATGTGAACAAGCTGAAATTCACCGATAATGTCAATGAAGCCATTGCTTTAGAGGATATTGTTTATAGGAATAAGTTGTATTTTGAGAAAGGGGACAGGGTTCCGCTGATCTTGGAAGAAAACGATTACTTTCAAATTGACTATTACAAGGAGGATCAATATCAGTTTACGCTGAATCCCATGTCCCAATTCAATCCCCAAATGGGTTTGATATCTTCTCCGGATTCCAGAAGATTTTTAAGCAGGGATTTGTATACTTTTGTTTCGGCCATCAATGACTTTGAAGATCCTGAATGGAGAGAAGATGAATTATACGATGTTTCCCCCGGAGAGAATTTCTTCATCGCTGATTTTGTAACCGAATTTCAGGGAGGAGAGGTCCTTTCTCAGATAGATGGGGTTGCCTTGAGAGATGGAGATGTGGCCGTCAAAGCCAAATTGATGGTTCAGGATTATGATGTAGAGAAATACCTGGAGCCTATCTTCATTATCAGGGAAAACCAAATAGGAAGGATTCCCGCCATTGATCATGAATTGGGTGTGAAAGTAGAGGTAGAAAACATACTTCCCGAAACCAATCAGTTTTCCTTCAAAGTGAACAGATACCAAAAAGATTATGTGGTACTCAAAGCCATTATAAAACCTCAGATCAATATCCTTTGGATAGGAACCATCATCATGTTGATCGGTTTTTGTGTAGCGATATACAGAAGATACGACGAATTTAAGAAGATGAGAGATAAAGGGCTGGAAAACAATTGATATGAGCGTTTTGCTACAAATCTTCAAAGGGAATGTAAACATCTGCATTCCCTTTTTTTGATCCGTCAAAAAACTTTTATATTTCCTGTATGAAGTTTAAAGTTGCTATCCTGGGAACAGGAAATGTAGCCTGGCATTTGGCACCTGCTTTAGAGGAAGCCGGGCATACAGTCACTGAGATATATGGCAGGGATTTGACAAAAGCCAAATCCCTGATCAAAAACTTATATACTGCTGAAGCCAAAGAAGATCTTGATTTTTCTGAATCTGAGGCGGAAATTTATATTCTTGCAGTCAGTGATCAGGCCATTTCCGACTTGGCAGACGAGCTTATTCTGCCAGAGGAAAGTATTCTCGTCCATACATCGGGGTCGGTACCAATGGATATTTTGGGTTATAGTTCTGCTGCCTATACGGGTATTTTCTACCCTTTACAGACATTTACCAAAGATCGGAAAATGGATTTTGAAGAGGTGCCCTTTCTCTTGGAATCAGACGATCAGGAGACTTTACAAAAATTAAAAAAGCTGGCCAAAAGTCTTTCTCCTTTACAATACACGATCAAATCCAAGGATAGGATGGCCCTGCACATTGCGGCTGTTTTTGCCAGTAATTTTTCCAATCATATGTTGCGGTTGGCAGAAGAAATTATGAACAGAAAAGGCCTTGATTACGAAATGCTCAAGCCTTTGATCATTGAAACCATTAG
>NZ_SLAP01000214.1 GCF_007126775.1 Cecembia sp.
GATATAGATGATGTTGCATCCTGTGAAGGGCAGGAAAACACCTATGATCTTTTCAATGAAAACATCTTCTTGCCCAATGAGAATTCCAGTTTGCGCTGTATACAATTCTATGCCTCTCTCGAAGATATTCAGGCAGAAGAGGAAGATGTTTGCTCGCAGGCAAGGTGTAGGCCTGAAAACCGCGTATTAGAATTGCCACAAGGGAGCTTCAGGGCAGATGATCAGGGCGGTGGCTTTACATTCTTTCCCAATCTTGGCTTTACTGATGAAGAAGTAGTGGTGTACTATACCATCACGGACAACTATGGCAAAACCTCTTCTGGAAATGCGATCAAATTGCTCATTCAGGAATCTCCTGAACCAGTCAGGATTCAGACTGCTGGATTGGAAGATGATGCTAAATCTATAAGGTTATGCGAAGGAGAGGGGCTATTACTTAAGGCAATTGGAGAGGAAGCATATTTTTCATTTGAATGGTATCGAGATGATCTGTTATTACCTGAATCTAACCAAGCGGAATGGTTTGCAGATCAACCAGGGAACTATAAGGTGATTGCTTTCAATGCCAAAAGTTGCCCTACTATTTCTGAGGAATTTCTTTTGATCAATCCGGATTTCCCTTCTTTGGATTTGACAGCTCCGGTAATAGGGTGCGAGCCCGGAATAGCTTTGGACTTGAGGGATTTTATTGTAGCGTATGATGAAAGCTTGTTTGATTATCAATTGGAAACACCCCTTGGGGATTTATTGGTCAATGAAATGATGTCTGAGGTATTCTTGTCCGGTACTTACCGCCTTAGTGTAAAGCATAAGGACCTGGAATGTTGGTCAGACCCAGAAGAGGTGGAGGTAAATATTGTAAGGGAAACCCTGACGCCCAATTTTGACTATGAAGTTGATGGCACTGGCATCAAGACTGAGGAGGAAGGGGGGATTTTCATTGATGACCCCATTCGTTTTAAAGATTTTACCCAAGGGGGTGCAGTGGCTTGGGAATGGGATTTTGGCGATGGTACTACCAGTACAGAAAGCAACCCAGTTCATGTTTTTGGCAAAAAAGGTATTTTTCCAGTCCAGCTTACTGTGATCAATGCATTGGGCTGCCGGGAATCCATCAGTATCGAAGTGCCTTTGACCTTGTCTTATAGGGTCATGTTTCCGACCGGTTTTACCCCTGACTTAAGTAATAATAATTATTTCAGACCCAAAACAAAGGGGATCGTCGCAATGGAAATTCAGGTTTTTAATCTTTGGGGTAATATGGTATTTGAGTCAAGAGAATTGGATACCGTGGGATGGGACGGGAAAATCAAGGGGGAAGCAGCCCCATCTGGAAATTACGTGTATAGGGTGAAAATGAAGTCCATAGATGGCGAGGTCCTTGATGAAAGTGGAAGGCTAACGCTAATCAGATGAGGGGGATAATTTCAGTAATAGTGGTATTTATTTTTAGTCTACCTCTACAAGGTCAGGATATTCAGTTTTCTCAATTTTATGCAGCACCTTTGTACCTGAATCCTGCTTTTGCAGGTAGTGCTGAAGTGAGTAGGGCTGGAATTAACTTTAAAAATCAATGGCCAGGTTTAGATCAAACATTTGTCGCTTATTCAGCTTACCTTGACCATCCTATTGAAAAAAAGAATTCCGGTTTGGGGCTTATAGTAAATGGCAGCTATGAAACTTTGAGTAATTTGGCCAATAATGAAGTAGGCTTGGTTTATGCCTATAAAGTAAGGTTAGGCGAGCAGTCCTTCCTTCATTTGGGGGCTCAGGGCAGTTTTGCGACCCGTTCAGCCTCCTTTGATGATGTTATTCTAAGTGCACAATTGGATATTGACAGGGGAATGGTGCTTCCTGGTTCGGGTGGAGGGGGTATGGAAGATAGGACACGGACGTTTTTTGATCTGCATTCAGGTATTCTATTTTACAATGATAAAGTATGGTTCGGCTTAGCAGGACATCACATCAACAGGCCGAATATTTCATATTTGGATGGGGGCACAGATCCTTTGGCAATCCGTTACAGTGCGCATGGAGGGATCAGATTTGATTTGCCCAGAGGATTTATCAATGATTATGTGAACAATAGCCGTCAGGAACGGTCTGTATCTTTTGCTTTTAATTACCGAAGACAGGGTTTGTTTGATCAGCTTGACCTAGGCACTGAACTTTTCTTTGATCCCATTGTGCTAGGTTTATGGTACAGGGGAATTCCTACCCGTATAGGGTTGCCCAATAATGAAGCTTTGATTGCAGTTATAGGTTTTTCTTTTGAGAATGGGATGGACATTGGCTATAGTCATGATTTCACCCTTTCTGCTTTAGGCTGGAGAAATTCTGGAGGGGCTCATGAGGTTTCCTTGCGCTATAGATTTGTAAATCAACTTTGGAGACCGGAAAACAAAAAAAGAAAGCCATTCTTTCAATATTGAAGGAAGAATTTATTTTTTATGCTTGATTATCAGCGCTGTTTTCTTGAGGGAACAGTTTTTTGAGAAAAGGGTTTTGTAAATGCAGAAAAGAGTTGCACCTTTGCATTCCCAAACGAGGGAAGAAAAAAGATCACCCCGACAATAATTCGTTCAGCTTTATAAAAAGCGCGAAATTAGAATATAAAATCAAAAATTTGATTTTGTTAAAATAAAATTTTGTTTTACCTTTGCAGTCCTGTTCGCTGGAGCGGGGATAATGATACGGCAAACAGTTGCTGTCAATCGTTGCATTAGATGCGGCGGGAAGTTCTTTGAAGTATTGGATACGAAA
>NZ_SLAP01000120.1 GCF_007126775.1 Cecembia sp.
ATATCAGGTCGGGCGCAGGGTTGGTTTGCAGCCATTCGATTGCCGATGTAATGCTGTCCAAATGTCCAAAGATATTTGCCACGGGAAGCAATTCCAATGTAAGTTGCTTCAATCTATTGGCAGCAGGTCTTTCATCTTCTATCAAAAGTATGTTCATGCGCCGTTAAGTTTTAGCAGGGGAAGTTCTACGATAAACTCCTTTTCTGTTTCAGTGATTTTTGGACTTTGGTTACTTAAGAGGGCATAACGCTTTTCGATATTGGGTAAGCCGATTCCAGTCTTTGATTCCTCCTTGGTCAATTTGGGCTGAAGAATATTGCTCACAATTAAATTGCTATCCGTTTGTTCAATCATGATTTTGAGTGGTTTTTCCAAACTGGCAATATTGTGTTTGATGGCATTTTCCAATAGCAGTTGAAGAGAAAGAGGCGGGAGGTGATACCCCTTTAACTGATGAACGTCGATGAAATACTCCAAACTACCTTCAAACCTGATTTTTTGAAGGTTTAGGTAGTTCTCTGCAAAACCTATTTCCCTGTCTAAACCTACCAACTCCTCTTGCTGTACCTCCAAAACATAGCGGTAGATTTTGGACAATTGCTGAATAAATTCTGCAGATTTGTCGGCACTTTCATAAACAAGGTTACTCAGTACATTGAGTGAATTGAACAGAAAATGGGGATTCAATTGGTCCTTTAGAGATTGGTACTGGCTGGCGATATTTTCTGATTTAAGCTGTTCTGCTTCAATGGCAGCAGAACGCCACTCATATAACCAAGATCTGGAAATGAAAATAGTAATGATAATTAGGGCTATAAATGTTGGCATCAGGGTATTTTCCAACATTGAGATCCAATTGATATTTGTCAGGTTTACCCCTTCTACTGACATGAGTACATAGAGTACCACCAATATGTAACTGACTATAAAAGAATAAACCATGTAAGAAGCCGCTGTCAAAAAGAGTCTTTTCACCGGCTTTTCGATCCAAGATATTCTTTTGTTATAATACTCCTCTACCTTGAACCCTCCCAAACTTAATGCAGAGGACATTAAAAAAGAAAAAATCCAATCCGGAGCTATGGACAAAATCCCCTCCAAAGACAAAAAGCAAGTTGGGCAGAACAACAACATCAAGGTGGTAGAAATCCCAAAATTCAGTAGGAAAAACCGCTTGGCGGAGTAGAAGATGGTGGCTGATCGGAAAAAATCTTTGCTCATAAAATTTTCCTGAGAGGATGTTTATAATGGGAATATCTGTTTTTTTGCTTTTAAATATTAGTCTTTTTTGGCCTTTGAAGCCAATATTCCCCAACCTCCGGAACCAATCAGAAAACCCAAGGCATAGAAAAACCCGGTATTGTTCACCGCAAACATCACTACTTCCTCATCAAATAAACTGATGGTAAGACTGATTGGAGCGATTATCCCATGCCATATTCCCCAAAGGAATCCATAGGTCTGACCTGTAAGGCATTCATCAACTGGCTCATTTGCCGCACAGGAAGTCATCAAAGTAAGCAGGAAAATTCCCAATAGAATTTTATTGGATTTTAGATTTTTAGGGCTCTTTTTCATTATAAATTGGTTTAGATTTGAAACAACTGATTTATTTATTTCTGGATATTTCTATCATCATTCTACTCCATTTTGCCTTATTGATTCCAAACAATATTCCGCCAACAAGCATCACCCCTGCGGTGGCCAAACCCACCATATTGTAAAATGGCACTTCAGGAATTCGGGTCAACATCTCACTGACAAAAGCGGCATAAAGCCCTATCACAGACCAATATATGAAGGAGAAATGAAGATAAGCCCAATTTTTGATTTGATTGCGCACTAAAATCGGAATCATCCCTAAAATCAGCGGGCAGGAACTGACCACTGCGAAGAAATGAAAAATCCCCCATTTGCCAAATAAGTTATAAAGCATAAAGGCCGTTACCAGCAAAACTACCATGCTTACTACATATAAATAGCCTGTTCTGCTATGGATTTTGCTTCCTTTTGTCATCACCAAAACTGCTGAACCAAAAACCAAAGCCAAAACAGAAGCTATAAAGTGAATCAAACCGATTTGATTGTTAATGAGGTTGTACATGGCTAAAGGGTATTTTAATAAAGTTCTGTGATTTTATTTTTTCAGATTCATTCTAAACCCGACGCTGGCAACAAATCCATTTGAATAAAATGGACTTCCTACGATTTTATCAGCTCTTGCTTGGGAGGTCATGACACCCAATTCCAGGAAGTAATTAAAAGCCGGAGTTGGGAAAAACTCAAAACCAAAAGTTCCGTATGCGCTTAACCTAAAGGATTCCGAAGAAAATCTGTCTGAAGGGATAATTCCAACTAACCCTCCTTCACCATATAGGCGGATACTTTGGCCAACCATTCCGCCAAAACCGACGAAACCCAAGGAGACATTTTGATAGCCGGACCAAACATACTTCCCATCCAAGAGGTGCTCATAGTAAACCTGATTGGCTTTTAGGCGGAAAGCTGCATTTCCATTCAGGATTTCCGGACTTGTCAGATTCAGCCCAAACCCGAAATCATTCTGAAATTGATTTACTTGAAATCCGAAACCTAGACCGGAATTAGGCTTCAATTGCTCTTGGGCCCAAAGCGGAACAGATGCCGATAAGCCAAAAAACAGTCCTATTAAAAGCAGAATTAGTGTGGTTTTCATAGGAATTGTGTATTTCTATATGTTGAATAATCAGAATAAAGACCCTCCTGAAAAAAATCAAGAAGGTCAAGTAATCATTTACAGGTGTTTTTCTTCATTTCTTCAGCCATGGCTTTTCCCCATGTTGGATTCAGATTGCCTTCTTTGGCTTCAGCGGCTTCCTTGGCAAAAAGTGCCAAACTGGCATCTACTAAGCCACATGCCTTTTCAGGACCCTGTCCAAAAAACTGGGCCATACCCATCTCCATTTGCCCCAACATCATGACTGCCCTGGGGTTTTGTCTGTTAAGTTCCACAGCTTTACCAAAAGTCTGCATGGCCAAACTGGACAAATGCTGTCCACGGGAAGCGGGATCTACAGCCAATTCACCCATCGTAATAAAACCTTGCAGTGCTACAACCTCAGAGTTGTTGGGAGAAATTTTGGCTGCTTTTTCCGCATGTTTTTTTGCTTGGTCAAAAAGGGGGTCCTTTACATTTGCTCCACCTTCACTTCGGAATCCTGCATTGGCCAGGGCAAGGGCTGCGTAATAATCCGGTAGCCATTCCTCCTCGGCCATTTGGGCAATTCTGGCAAAACCATTGGCAACTTTTTTGAGGTCTTCTGGACTGGTAGCGGTTTTCATATTTTGAAGCTCTTTGAGCATGGCTTTTTCGTAAGCTTCATTGGATGCATATGTCATCAAGGAAATCAGCATCATCACGATAATGGCAAGACTGTACTTTTTCATAGTTTCTATATTTTATAAGTTGTTTAAATTATTTGCTGTTTTGTCTTTTGAAAGGGTCAGGAATATCCCCAAAAAAAGAAATCTTGGTGCCTGAAGCCGTATTGGATTTCCTTCATATAATCCGTTCTCATTGGGCTCATTGGCATATTGGTAGCCGAAAATATTGTCCCTGCCCAATACATTGGAACAGGCCAAATGAATGATCAGGTTTGGTTTTGGCAGGTAACTCCAACCCAGACTCAGGTCTTGAAAGCTTTTGGTTTTGGCATTCATCTGCCCCGGTAGGTTTGGGTTTTCGTAGGTATAGCCATCATTGGCACTCAGAGAAACCCCCAATTGTGATTTAAGAGAGGAAATAAAATGCTTGACCACTATCGAACCATTGTGACGGGGAGCAAAGCCGGGCTGTACCATTTCGGTGAAATGTGCAAACTTTCTCCTGCTGTCCACAAAACTGTAAGTAACCCAAAAGTCAGTGTTCTTGAAGCTCTTCTGATCCCTGTAAAAAATATCAACCCCACGGGCATAACCTTCCCCATTCTGCTGAATGTTGTCAAATCCCAAAGGCATTGGGAACAATTGGGCCACTTCATAAGTGATGAGATTTTTATAGTCTTTGTAAAATGCTTCTGCCCGAACAGTCCTGCCATTTTTGACCAAAAAGTAATTTAGGATCAAATGGTCTGCACGGGTATTCTGAGTGCTTTGCTCAAGAACCCTTAATTGCTCAACAGGCATTTGGCTGAACTGTCCAGCAGCTAAGGAAAGTTGCCCATCATGGTCAAATTTGTAAGCCAAAGAAATCCGTGGATCCAACCAACTTTGACCAGCCAAGGAACTGTGTCCTGCCCTGATTCCTCCGCGGAATACCAACCTGTTGTTGACATAATAATCCGCTTCTGAAAACAGGATGGAATGATGATCCCTGAAATCCCTTTTCAAATCTTCTGAAATCAAGGCCTCTTCATAGTTGAACAGATAAGATTCAAAACCGGTCTTGACCGAAAACTTCTCCGAAAAACCTTTGATGGCAGCCAATTTGGAATGGACCAATTGGTTTTGGTTTCTCATCTCCATCCGACCGATGTCAAATTTGTCCACATTATTGGAATAAGATATTCCGCCATAATAACTCCAATCGTTTTCCCCTAATTGTCTGAATGATGTTTGGGCAAAAGTGTATTGGTTTTGTACTCCAACCAATTGGCCGCGCTCATCAGAACCAGGTATAGGTTGCCAGATTTTCATCCCGCTTGCTTCTGTATGTGCGTAAGCTTTAATGACTCCGTTTTTTCCCCACTTCTGCCTGCCGGATACCTCTGCATCCCAACCAAAAGGAGCCCTTTCCCAATCAAAATTTTGCTTGATCATTGCTTGGTAAGGAGATAAATCAAAGTAATTGGCTGAAGCTGTCAGGCTGTTTTTTTCTCCTGTCAAGGTTTGTGTGTAACCCCCACCCACTGACATAAAGCTGATATCACCCTGATTTCTTACTGGAAAATCCACCGTGTTCAACGCCAAAGCAGATGAAAGTGCTTGACCGTATTCCGCCGAATAACCTCCCGTACTAAAAAAAGAACCTTTGAATAAATTGGGATTAAATCGGGTCCGGGTCGGTACATTTGAGGCGGTGGTGCCAAAAGCATTTCCAACTTTGAGACCGTCTATAAAAATGGCTGTTTCGGTGGCATCACCTCCACGAACAAACAGCCTCCCGTCATTACCAACATTGGCGGTCCCCGGCAAGGTCTGAAATGCACCGATAATGTCGCCCATCGCAGAGGGTACTGTGACAATATCAACAGGACGTAATACCACGGCTCTTTTTTCATCAGATGCCTCCATTGCCCCTGCTGATATGGTCACAGCGGTCATTTCATTGATGGATTCCTTCAGGATTGGGAAAAATTCAAGCTTGCCTCCTTGTAGGTTGACCTCTATTTCCAAAGCCCTGAAACCCATGGACTGGAATACCAAAATATGGAGGCCACTTTCTTCTACCTCAAGTTTAAAACTCCCGTCGATTTCTGAAGAGGTGCCAGTATACGTGCCTTTCAGGTAAACATTGACCCCTGGAATGGTTTCGGATTTTTGATCCCTGACCTCTCCGGTCAGTAAGGTCTGTGCCCATATCATCGGGCTGATCAAAAGTAAAAAGAAGTAGAATATGGCTTTCATTGATTCAGATATATGCCCAAAAGTCATGAGAAACTTGAGGCATTTAAAATGAATCTGACTGAGTCCTCAAATAAGATGGACCAAGCGTCGAATACAGTTACTGAATTTTTGCAGATCAGGTGCTTGATATTTTTGTGGAAGTCAGTTTAGATGGTTGTCTCATGCATAAAAAAACCTCCTAGATCCATCTAGGAGGTTTTTAAAATTGTGTTTTCTGAAAATCACAGGTTAAACCATTCATTCAACTCCTAACAGAGTTGGAAGGGCCCGATCAATTATTCGCTTTGAAACCCGAGTGGTTACTCGGGGCAAATAACCTGCTGGTATTAGACTCCTACCAGAGTCTTATTTCTTGACTCTAAACTATCACCTCCTATCATAAGGTAGACAAGCTCGCTTCCTATTTGCTCGAACTTTATCTTAGTACATGGTAGATGGTACTTCGTACAAAATCTCCATTTCTACACAGATAGAGTCTAATTTCTTGTTTTTCCAGCCCTGCAACCTGGCTCCTCGCTAAAAAGCTATCAAATAGCTTTTTTTAACGCTCGGCCCTCTCTCGCCTCTATTATTGTCCTACAAAGAAAACCGCATTCGCCACTAACAACTTTCCACTTTCCCAGAAGGAACGGAACATGGGGTTGTCCACCATATAGACAATCTGTCCCCTGCCTTTGGTTTCTACCCCATATACCATAGACTTTGGCATTTTTGGCTTGATCTTGTGGCCGATATAGCCAAAGCGGTAAGCATCATTGCTTGGGATAATGCCTGCATTGACGCCATTATTGAGGTAAGAATAGCGGGAACTGTTGTTTTTCAAGGTGTAGAATTTGCCTCCCAAACCAAATCCAAGTGGATGTGTTTTGTCAAAGGTTACTTCATAAATTGCACCGGCAGCGGCATTGGCAATGGCCAACCTTTCCCTTTCCTGATAAGGTTCTAACCTTTCTACGTTCTGAGTTTCCTTTTGCTCTTTTTCAGCAGCCTTTTTCTCCTCATCTGTATCGTAACGGCTCAGGTCAAAGCCATTTCTATCAGCGAAAGCATTCAATGCATTTTCAATAGCAATGAGTTTGCCACCATTTCTGACCCAGTCTATTACTTTGTCCATATTGCTTTCGTTAAGATAGGAACCCCAGCTAGATGGCAATATGATCACATGGTATTTGGAAAGGTCAAATCTAGACAGATTTTCTGCTTCCAATATGCTGACTGGATAGTCCAACTCCTGCTCAAAGAAATACCATAACTCCCCAAAATTGAGCGAAGAGGTGCCACTTCCACCGAGCAGGGCTACGTTTGGCTTGACGATGGGCCGGACATCTGGCGAACCGAAATCTTTGCCTTTGTCCACATAAGCAGAGTTGCTGGTATGCAGGCTGATCTCAAATGTATTGGCCAGATCTACAACTTTTTTATCATAGTCGGCCACATATTGGTTGCCATTCCTGTGAATAATCAAGGTGCCTGCTGGATAGGACTGACCACCGATTTCAAAGTCAAATTCTGCAAACCTTACCCTGATCCCCTCATTCAATAAAGCTGCTAAATACTTAGCATGCACAGTGGCATGCCAAGGTGCAAGATAAGCTAAAGGTTTACCATCCACCTCGTTGGGTGTAAAAGCAGGTTTTTCAAACTTCTTGGCAGCGTCCAGACGGGTCTCCAAGGCATAAGCCTGCACCCCATAAGCATAAGGCATAGCCCAGCTCGTGATGTCATAAGTGATACTATCCTGTAGGGTAGCCTCGGGTTCAAAAAGCACCTGGGTCAATACCGATTTTGGTTGGTAAGCATTGATGACAATGTCTTTTTCCGTAGTAGAGAAAGTCGCTGTTTTTCCTGTGTTGTAATCCAAGCCCCTCAATCCCGATCGGTTTCCGGCAAAACCATAATGGATTTTATTTTTATCCATTAGGGCCAAAAGGGCTTTCACCCTTTCAGGATTTTGGTCTCCTTTGATCACAAAGCTCTTGTATTTGGCTCTTGGGTTAGTGCTGTTGCTTTTGAAATAATTGCTGAACTCTTCTGCCAGTCTTCCGGCATTTTGGGAGGTAACTTCAATGGCTGAAATACCGGCATAATGCTGATGCTCTATCCTCTCTTTAAGCGTAACTGTATCTCCCAAGGCGTCCAACATACCCAAACCCGCACGTCCTGATCCACCTTTTTCGATGGTCATTCCGATAGCGCCACTGTACATGGGATACGTATCACCATAGGAAGGATAAAGCAGGTCAAACCGTTCTTTTGTGAAATAAAACCAACCATTTTCATCAAAATACCTGGCAGTATTTCTACCATAGATTTCCTGAAACTCATGTTGGAAAGGGGTCAGCTGCTCATGGGTAGGTCGGGCAGCAGGAGCAAAATAGAAGGGGTCGTTGATGCCTTGCTCATGGAAATCCACAAAAAGGTGTGGCATCCACTCATGGTATAGCTTTAGTCTTTGTTCAGATTCAATCTGTGTTTGCCAGGCCCAATCCCTGTTTAAGTCAAGCAGGTAATGATTGGGTCTGCCTCCAGGCCAAGGTTCGAAGTGCTCAATAGACTGAGGGTCCGGTTGTAGCCTTTTGTTCTGTTTTTGGTTGTACCAAACAGTGTATCTATCCTTTCCATCCGGATTGGCACATGGATCAATAATGAGTACCTGATTTTTCAGCCAATCTTTTGATTGTGCATTGTTAGGATCAGCGATCTGCCAAAAAGTTTTCATGGCAGCTTCCGTGCCCACGGCTTCATTGCCGTGCACATTATAGGACATCCAGTTGATGGCGACGGAAGTGCTGGGACTACCTTCTGCCATGCCCGTTCTTTTGAGGTTATCCAAGCGGATATTCTCCAGGTTTCCAATATTTTCTGGGCTGGAAACAATGGCTACAAACAGCGGTCTTTTTTCGTAAGTTTCTCCATAATATACCAATTGAACATTAGGCAATGTGGAGGCCAGGTGTTCGAAATAGTCCACCACCTTATGGTGTGGGGTGAATCTCTCTCCCATTTGGTAGCCTAGAAATTCCTGCGGGCTTTTTTGGGCAAAAACTTGGAAGCTTAATATCAGGCCAAGAATAAGCGTGTATAGTTTCTTCATAGATTTAAATTTTAATTCCGTAAGATAAGGGGATTTGAAGAAGTGGACAAGGCGAATTTTGGGGAAGGAATAAATTGGGGGTGAGGAGATATTTGTAGATATAGATATTCGAACAGGGCCAATGGAATAGAAATACTGTGGAAATAAGGTTGAAATAATGGGGTGGGGGACCTAACGCTAATTTGCCTCATCAAAACATAGATGGATATTCGAGCGTTTGTCTGAATCTAAAAAATATAAGAGGTGAAATATGGATGATTTTCAGTTGATTTTAGAAAGCATTGAAATTATACCTGTAAGCTCTGAGATTGGAACAAAAGCAATTTCCCTAAAATAGAGAAAAAAAATGACCCCGGGAGATGCCCCGATTGCAGCTATAGCAATAACATGCAGCGCGCATTTAATTACAGCAAATAATAAAGATTTTTATTGGATCAAGGGGTTGAAATTAATCAACCCATTAATCCAAAATCTTTGAAAAAAACCAGTTTATTCTTCGTTGTTCCTCACTTTCATCCATAGGACAAGACCGGCAATAGTAAGTACTCCACCTAAAGCGAGAAGCAGGTTGATGTCTCTTTGTGTTTTTTGGGCTTTTTGTAGGTAGGTTGATCCCAAACCATTTTTTGCAATAAAATTTTCAATTTTTTCCAATCGTTCTTCTAATTCTTCTTTTGCTTTTTTCGTTAAATCCATTTTTTTGGTGTTAAATGATAAACAATGTACACTTTAGTATACTGATACAAAAAGCATAAGTTGTGATTTTAGCGATTAATTTGGGTTGGTGAAACGCCTCTAATCACCTAAAATCCCCAAAAAACTCCTCCAAATTCAATTCAAAACCTATAAGAACAGCCGATTTGGCAATATCGCCTATGGTCAGTAAGCGGGAGGCCTGGTATTTTCCATTAACCAAACTGTAAATCAGTAATGTCTGACTTTCGGGATCGACCAACCAATATTCAGTAACGCCCGATTCTTCGTAGACCTCGTACTTGTGTTGAAGCTCCACTTGTTTATTCCCGGGAGAAAGCACTTCCACTACCAAATCGGGTGCACCGATGCAACCCCGATCGTCCAACTTTTCTTCATCACAAATCACGCAGATGTCAGGTTGTACGACGGTATGGATTTTATCATCTTTTTGAGATTTGACAGGAAGTCTGACATCAAAAGGAGCAATATAGGCCTGGCATTTTTTACCTTTTAAAAACAGACTCATTTCTCTAAAAAGAATCCCTGTCAGCCATTGATGGATTCTTCTGGGTGCTGCAGCAGCTTTTTTAAAGATTTTCCCCTTGATCAACTCGACCATTTCCTCCATTTCCCATGTCAGGTAATCTGCATAGGTATAGTTCCCGTAACTCAAGTCGGGTTCTTTTGCCAAAGATTTTTCGACATCCTTTTCCATGCCTAAATTTAATCAAAATGACTCAAAGCGAAAATCTTATGGTGAGCGTTTCCCCAACTTGCTAATAGGCAGATATAATTCAGGCTATGATTATCCCAAACCCGCCAATTCATAAAAATTCTCTGGGCTTATGACTTTGAACGCTGATTCCGGATAAGTTTCCTGAAAGATTTTTGGGAATTTGGATTTGTTGTGAGGGTTGTATTTGAATATAACTTCATGAATTTAGTTAAAAACTTGAAGTTGAGTTCATAAATTTGGCTAAAATTATGAATTTTAGTATCAGTTGAGGAAAATTGAAATGATAACCACATGAAAGTGAAAAAGGATAATCACTATTTTTACAGTTCTGAAATTTTCATTTTGACTGTGTCAGGCCTTTTCATCCTATTCATGCAAAGTTGTAGCAATAAAGACAGTTCCGA
>NZ_SLAP01000179.1 GCF_007126775.1 Cecembia sp.
TACTCCTTCTGGAGGTTGGATTCCAGCTGCAATAGCAGGGAATACAGGGGTTGGGTTGAGTCAAAGGATGCAAAGTTTTGTGTTGGACGAAGCATTGAATCCTTATAATCTTTTGGAGCCAGGTAAACGGCCTAGAGTTACTTTGACACCTAGTATGGCTTTGAAAGAGGGAAAGCCTTTCCTTTCTTTTGCAGTTCAGGGTGGAGATACCCAGGACCAGGATCTTTTGCAGCTTTTTCTAAACATTGTGGAATTTGATATGACAGTGCAGGAGGCATCTGAGGCTGCAAATATTCACACATATCAGATGCAGTCTTCTTTTGGTGCCCATGAATCCAAACCTGGCTCCATTACCCTGAATACAGCTGTACCCTCCTGGATCAGAAAAGATCTTGGAAATAGGGGATACAAAATGAATTTTCTCGAAAGGACTTCAGGACCTTTGAATGCAATCTGGTTCGATTGGAAGCATAAGAGTTTTTGGGGAGGTTCTAGTAACCATGGAGAGGATTATGGCATTGCCTGGTAAAAAAGCTGTCCATTTGGACAGCCTCTTTTACCTCAATGAATTTTCCAATGTGGCCAGGTAAACCCATTTTTGATCCCGTGATTTGAGCCCTTTTTCCACCGCAGCCCTTTGTTCTGTAGTGGATTCCATATCTTCATATTCCTGTGCGTTGAAAAACTGTAGATAGTCTTTATAAACATTCATAGTGAGATGGGTGGATTTGGCCTCACTTCCAAAAGGCAGAGCAGTTCTCAATAAACTCCAATGACCCATTAATCCTTTTTCTATACGGTTTTGATGTATAGGTAAAAATACTTCCCTTTCGGCTTTTTCGTATTCTTGAAATTTACCTTCTACTGCTTTCATCAGGTCAAAAGAAGCCAAAGCACCTCTTTTAAACTGGAAACTGTCGCGGGATGAGGCTATTTGTTGCATGTAGGATCTTTGTGCCAGATCCATATGGTTTGATGATTCGTTTAACTTTTCCCTCACTTGTTTTTCTGTCATATGAGGATAAGCCACCATGGCATAACGAATCATGTCATCTTCCCCAAGTCCATTCATCATTGAAACAGGGTCATTAAAATAGGTGACAGTGATGTATTGAAATTCGCTTGGGTCCGCTCCTGATTGTAAAGACCAGAAATCCCATCCAGTAATTCTTTTATCGTTGATAGCCCCCTGATAAATCTTTTCCATGAATTCTTTATGCTCGATAAAATCATAAGTCTGATTGGATTCTACTTTGATAAACTCAAAGACAAGGTACCGGTTCTGTTGGCCATAGACCATGGCAACAGTAACCATGAGGATGGCAAAGGTTGAAAGGATCTTTTTCATATCGGTTATTTAATTAAGGGTTTTCGTTTACTTTAAAATTTAAGAATAAAATTTCAAAAAAAATAATTATTGTAGGATTTAATTGATGTGATTTACCATATTGGTAAAATATACCCCTTGTGAGTTATTTTTCCCTAATCCCTTTGATCTCATATAAATTGGTTTTGATTATCAGTGAATACTTCTTAGATTTTGGAAAAATATAAGCTGTTATGAGTCTTTCAAGAAGAGAATGGTTGAGAAGTGCATCCCTATTTGGTGGTATGGCAATGATTACAGGAGGTGCTTCCATTGGTAAATTATCAGCGGAACAAATCAAAAAATTTAATCCAAGGCCCTTTGATACACCCATCAGATTAGGTTCCAATGAAAACCCATATGGACCATCTGATACTGTCAGAAAGGCCATGATTGACAATTTTGATTTAGGTTGTAGGTATCCTTGGGCATACAATGCACCTTTGCGCGAAATGATTGCCCAAAAGGAGGGTGTTACACCTGATCATATCGTTTTGGTTGCAGGTTCTACGGAAGGTCTCAAGATAACAGGAATAACTTATGCAGGAAAAGGGGATGAAATTCTGTCTGGTTTACCCACTTTTTTATCCATGATGGAATATGCCAAAGTATGGGGAGCAGATATCAATTGGGTCCCTCTGGACAAAAATATGGATTATGACTTGGAAGAAATTGAAAAACGCATTTCGGCAAAAACCAAATTGATTTTCCTCTGCAATCCAAACAACCCCACAGGAAAATTGCTACCAGCGGATAAAGTAATGGATTTCTGTGAAACTGCCAGCGAGAAAACCATGGTTTTCAGCGATGAGGCTTATTACGATTACATAGAAGACCCCAATTACCCTTCTATGGTGGAATTGGTTAAAAAGGGGAAAAATGTGATTGTTTCCCGGACACTTTCCAAAGTTTACGGGCTTGCAGGAATCCGTTTAGGGTATTTGGTAGCCAAACCGGAAATAGCCGCAAAGCTTAATGATAGGGTAGTGGCCAACACCAATATCATGGCCATTGAAGCAGGAAAAGAGGCGCTGAAAGATTTGGAATTTTATCGTTTTAGCTTATCCAAAAACCTCGAAGCAAGAAAAATGATTGAAGCTACTTTAGACCAATTGGGACTGGAATACCTCCCTTCTCAGGCCAATTTTGTTTTTTTCCACGCAAAAGAAGATGTGAGGAAATTAGGTGAAAAAATGCTTGCAAAAGGGGTAATTATTGGAAGACCTTTCCCTCCTTTCGATAACTGGTGCAGGATCAGTACAGGAACCTTGGAAGAGGTAGCGTTTTTCAATAATGCCTTGTTGGAAACACTCGGTTGATGGCTCTGGATTTTGACCTGGTATTGGAGGATGAAGACATCCTGTTGAGGGCTTTGCAGGAAAGGGATCTTCCCAATTTATCAGAACTTGTTACGGACAAAGGACTTTGGAATTACTTTACCTTTGATCTTAGCGAACCCAAAGAGTTTAACGAGTGGCTAAAGCCAGCATTGGAAAAAGAAAGGCTCCAATTGGTTCTCATGGATAAGTTGACCGGAAAAATAGTAGGGTCTACCGCATTAGGAAATTATGCCCAACGTGACCAAAGGATCGAAATAGGCTGGACATGGTTGATAACGCAGTATCAAGGAAAAGGCTTTAACCAAAAAATGAAAAAGCTTTTGCTCACCTATTGCTTTGAAAAATTAAAGGTTGAAAGGGTTGAATTCAAAACAGACGTTTTGAACTTATCGGCAAGAAGAGCATTGGAAAATATCAATGCCATAGAAGAAGGGGTCTTGAGAAGCCATACCCTGATGACAAAAAATAGAAGAAGGGATACGATCTATTATAGTATATTGAAGGAAGAGTGGTCCTATGTGAAAAGAGAAAATAATTGGTAGTCAAAAAGCTCCATCATGAAACCTTTCTCTATAAGTGGAATATTGCGCCTTGCAATCCTGTTTTTTGCAGGGTTTGCCCTTTTGTGCTGTGATGCTCCTAATTTTGACGATGAGCGGATACAAGTGGTCAATAATGTATTTTTAGATCAGCAGGAAGTAAATTTCTCTGCAGCCAGAATTCAAATTACAGGACCTGTTTCAATTACTGGCCCCAATAGCCATGTCTCAGTTTCATTAGTATTGTCGACAGACGAAAATTTTTCAAATTCACAACCACTAAATACCAATGTTCTAAATATCCAATTGCTCTTTAAGAATAAAGAAGTGAGTTTCCCTAATTTTTCTTTGCCCAATGGAAATTATCAAGTATTCAAACCCTCATTGCTTGATCAGGAACATCAAAATGAAGAACTGGAAAAACAAGATTTGTTGGCTTTTCCGACCTTATTTATACAGTATTTAGGCAATGATAATTATATGGAGGTTTTCTTTGGAAAGGAGGGCCTTATCAATCTGCAATTTGATGTCCAAAATGACCTGGTAAGAATATCTCACAATTGGGAAACAAAAGAAGGGCCCAAGATTTCTGGTCTCAGTACCCTTCCTATTAATTTGACTGCTTTTCGCAATTGAAATTATACTTTCGGCAATGCCCATCCATTATGGTAATTCGCCTTCATAAGGGCATTTGCTTCCGGATCTGTAAATTGGCCTTTTTCTGCATCCCAATATATTTTTTTACCTGTCTTATAAGCAATGTTGCCCATCTGGGCATTGATGGCTGCAATACTGCCCGTTTCTATGCCGCAGGTTAATTTGGAGGCATCATTCTGCAAGATGGCATCAACAAAACCCTGTGCATGTAATTCCAATGCATTTCTACTGGGTCTGATCAAGGCAACCTCCTCCAATTTGTTTACTCTTTTACCGTCTTGATTTTCAGTTTCCGGGATCACTCTCCATCCACCTCTGTTTACTACTAGGGTACCATTATTACCGATGAAGGCTATACCTTCCGTGGTACCATAATTTCCCCCATCTATACCGGTGGCATGTTCCCATAACATATTGAATCCATCATATTCATAGACAGTTTGCAATGTGTCTGGTGTTTCTGAGGCGTCATCTGGATAGGCAAATTTCCCTCCCGAGGCCATAACGGATTTCGGTGCATTGACACCCATGGCAAATAATGCGATGTCGATTTCATGGACACCCCAATCTGTCATCAATCCACCCGCATAATCCCAAAACCACCTAAAATTGAAGTGAAACCTGTTTTCATTAAAAGGGCGTTTTGGTGCAGGTCCTAGCCACATATCGTAATCCACTCCTTTTGGAGCAGACCCATCAGGCATGACGGGAACCGGTTTCATCCAGCCTTGGTAGGCCCAGGTTTTCACAAGACGTATTTGACCCAATTTTCCAGATTTTACATAATCTATGGCTTCGGCATATTGGGACCCGCTTCTTTGCCATTGGCCTACCTGAACCATTTTGCCATACCTTTGCTTTGCTTTGACCATCAGATTGCATTCTTCTATGGTATTGGCAATTGGCTTTTCAACATATACATGTTTACCTGCTGACAGACTGTCAACCATATTAAGGCAGTGCCAATGATCGGGCGTACCCACTATGACTACGTCTATATCTTTATCTTCAAGCAATTTTCTATAGTCTTTGTATACTTTGGGTTTTTTGCCTCTTAATTTTTCCACATCTGCTGACCTTTGGTCAAGCACATTTTCATCTATATCTGCCAGGGCAACACAGTTGACATTAGGAATTTTAAGATGGGCATTCATGTTTGACCATCCCATACCTTTGCAGCCAATGACTGCAAAATTTAATTGATCAGATGGGGCTATTTTTCTGGCGAGTTTGCTTAGACTTTCTGCTTCCACAAGTCCTGGGATACTTAATCCGGCTCCTGCTAAGAGACTCGTTTGGATAAATTTTCGTCTGGAGGTCATTTTAGGTTTGGTTTTAATGAAGTTAAATTTTTCTTAAATATGAATTTTCCTTTCAATATAGGATTTTTCTATTTGAACCGCATACTGTTGATTTTCAATTTTTAATTTTCACTGTACCTATACATCTAGATATACAAAGTTTTTATTGGATAGGGCAGGAGCTATTTTAGAATTTTACTTATACCAATTCCAAATTTCTTTGTAAATCAGTTTTTTAGTAAATCTCATCAAGGAAATAGTTATTTTTGAATAATGATTACAATATATCATGCCATACAAAAAATTAGAAATTAATTAAATGATAACATGGAAATGAAAAGTAAAGAAATCGTCACTTTAAAGCGCTCTCTTCTTCACGATACAGAAAAGCTGTTGAACCAGCAGATTGAAATGGAAGGAAAGTCATCAGCCTATTATCTGTCCATGGCCTCATGGTGCCAGATGATGGGATATGAAAATGCAGCTAAATACCTTTATACACATTCTGATGAAGAAAGGATGCACATGATGAAAATTTTCCACTATATCAATGAAGCTGGTGGACATGCCATACAGCCTGAAATCACTGGTATCCGGCAGCACTTTAATTCCCTGAGAGAGGTATTTGAGTTGATTCTGGAGCATGAGATTCAGGTGACCAAATCCATCAATGCCATTGTGGACCATGCTTTTACCGCAAAGGATTTTGCAACCTTTAGTTTTATGCAGTGGTATGTCACTGAACAAAGAGAAGAAGAAACCCTCGCAAGAAGAGCATTGGAGTTATTTGATATCATTGGGGAGGAAGGAGTTGGACTCTGGACCATAGATCAGGAGTTAGGTAAGCTTCATGCAACCACCTCTGTTGCCGGTGAATAAATATCATTGAACATTGATATCCAAGAAGCGGTCTTAAAGACCGTTTTTTTTGTGCCCATATTTTTTCATAGATTTATAAAAAAATGGAAATGGTAAGCAAAATTATCAAGGTGGAATTTTTGGGTAAATTGTTCCTGAGAATTGGAATTGCAATTTACATGTGGTCATTCGTCCTTCTTTCCTTTAAATTAGATAAAGACAACCTTTGGATGGCATTGGTTATGGCTTACTTGGTAATTGCGCCTGGACTTTTGATGCTCCATTACCGAAATGCCAAAACAGGGCTAATCGGAGGCCTTGGTGTGTTTCTGTTCTTTTTGGCTTCCTCTGTTGTACTTATTATTACTGATCTTTCAGCGAATGTGAATTGGTCTTTGATCTATCTGCATATCGTAAGGGATGTTTTGTTGATGTTTGCTTCTTTGATATTAATCGGTGAATCCTTAAAATCTATGTTAAAGGACAGAATAACTGCACCCTTTCCAAAATAGAAAAACTAGTATAAAATTAAAAAATATAGTGTCATGGTAATGACCAAAAGAATACATTTGGATAGAAAAAGAATTTCGGAAAAATTTAAAAATCGCTTATTTTATTCCATATTCTTCTTCTCCATTTTTTTATATCAGGCTTGTAAAACTCCGGAAAAGGAGAATGAAATCAAAAAGAGTTATGCTAATGATCTGATAAAGCAGGAAGGTATGGTCTTGATCCAAGGAGGGGCATTTTATATGGGAACCAATGAAATGGAGGCTTATGCAGTAGAAAGACCTGCAGTGAAACGGGAGTTAAATGCTTTTTGGATGGATGAAACAGAAGTTACCAATAGGCAATTTGCCCAATTTGTGGAAGCTACTGGATATTTGACTGTGGCCGAAAGGCCCGTGGATTGGGAAGAACTCAAATTACAATTGCCCCCTGGTACTCCCAAGCCTGATGATGCAGACCTGGAAGCAGGTTCACTTGTTTTTAATCCGCCTTCTCATGCAGTTCCCCTTGAAGATGTCAGTCTATGGTGGAAATGGGTTGTCGGAGCCAATTGGAGGTATCCGGATGGACCAGGAAGTGATTTACAAGGAAAAGAAAATCATCCCGTTGTCCATATCGCCTATGAAGATGCAGTGGCCTATGCGGATTGGGTAGGGAAGAGGTTACCCACAGAAGCTGAATGGGAATATGCGGCAAAAGCAGGGAGGGTCAATCAACGCTATGCCTGGGGTGATGAATTTAAACCAGCAGGGGTATTTATGGCAAATACTTATCAAGGAGAATTCCCGCACCGAAATTTAGGTGAAGATGGTTTTTCAGGAACCGCACCTGTAAAAAGTTTTCCTCCCAATGATTTCGGTTTATATGATATGATAGGCAATGTGTGGGAGCTGACTTCAGATTGGTATGATGCCATTACCTTTAGTAGGATTGCAGGCAATGCTCCCGCTCTTGACTCCAGCGTCAACTTGTGTTACAATCCTTCCAATCCATTTGCAAAGGAAAAAGTAATCAAAGGAGGGTCATTTTTATGTGCAGATGATTATTGTATCAACTACCGACCATCAGCAAGGCAAAGTCAGGCTTATGACAGCGGAACCTCAAATATAGGATTCCGCTGTGTAAAAGATGTAGAATAAATATTATTTTATCTGGGCAAACTTTCCAATACCATTCTGACAAGTTCTGCCTTCTTGTCATTGTTAATCCATCGGGAAACTATTACCAGGTCATTTTCTTCATCGACATAAACCATATTTGTGCCCGCACCCAAATGAAAGAATGCTGACTCAGGTGCTGATGGAATTTCCTTTTTGTCCGTATTGAGAAAATAATTCATAAAACCATAATTGGGCTGTACAGCAGTAGGAACCCTTGATTTATTGATCCATTCTTCAGAAATCAATTGTTTTCCATTCCAATTGCCTTTATTCAAGGTGAGGTATCCAAAACGTGCCTGATCATACGCACTGATAAACAAGCCACCCCCCCAATGGGAACCTCCACTGACGGATTGTACAATTTGTCCATCCAATACAATGTAGGAATTTTCATAACCAGTCCATCTCCATGTTGGGCTTGCACCGATTTCATCCATGATATGCTCTTTGATTACCTGAGGAAGAGGTCTTCTCCATACATTCAAAATGGCAAGAGCTAAGACATTCACCCTGGTATCATTGTATTTATATACCGTTCCCGGCTCGCTCCTCTCTCTATTTAACCAGCCTGATGCGCTTCCCTGAGGCCGGTCTGCCCAGTCTGGTTTCCCCCAAAGTACTCCTTCCCAGTCAGAGGTTTGTCTAAGAAGATGTTCCCAGGTGATTTTTTTATTGTGTGCTGTAGCGAATAGCTCAAATATATCTTCCTCATACAAATGATCAGATTTATTCATAGCAGGTTTGTAAGGTTCATAGGGAATTATGGGTGCCATGTAGAGGTAAACAAGGTCTCTTTCACTTTTAATCAGCCCCTTATCATAAGCAAGGCCTACTGTAGTAGAAAGAATACTTTTGGCCACACTGAATGTAAGGTCCACCCTATAAGGATCTCCCCATTTTCCGACCACATAGCCTTTATAAATTATCAGGCCTGTAGCATCTCCACGGTCTTTCATAGGTCCAATAGGAAATCCAAAAGGCTCCCTGCCAAAAGCACTCAGGTAGTGTGCCAATTTTAGGTTTTTGTCTGCACCACTTTCTTCCTGTATGGCAAATTTGATGGCTTCCTGAAGTTTCACTTCATCTAGACCCATATCAGCGGGCATTTTTTCTTCCCAGGAACCCGGAACAGGAAAATAGGTGGATTGTGCTTTTGCATGATGCAGGAAAAACGATGATAAGAACAAGAAATAGGTGAAAATGATGCGTCTCATGGAATAGTTTTTTAGTAAATTATGTTTTTATTACGCTTTAGGAAATGAAATTTACAGGATTACCTCTATTTGAAATGTAATTGGTTGTCCAAAGCATAAAATAAAAGACCTGAAACAAACAATTTATCGTTGAATTGGTCTTTTTATAATACCTGTTATTTATGAAGAACGAACAAAAAATTTATATCATCGGTGCAGGCATTTCAGGGTTGATAGCTGCATATGAATTGGAAAGGGCAGGATACCAGCCCATAATTCTGGAAGCATCGGATCAGGTTGGAGGAAGGGTAAGAACCGATGATTACAAGGGATTTTTATTGGATAGAGGGTTTCAAGTGCTACTTACGTCTTATCCCGAGGCCCAAAGATATTTGGATTATGAAGCATTACAGCTTAGAAAATTTGACCCCGGAGCACTTATTTTAAAGCCAGGAGACTCCTTTATTATTAGCGATCCTTTAAGGAATCCAGGTAAATTTCTCAATATGGCCTTTTCTCCAGTAGGGAATTTGACTGATAAGTTAAAGATTTTTCAATTGACAAAATCTTTAAAATCGCAAACAGAGGAAAGTATATTTTCGGAGCCATCAGTAACTACACTTCAGTTTTTAAAAGACTACGGCTTTTCAGAGAAAATAATCAATAATTTCTTTAAACCATTTTTTAAAGGGATATTCCTGGAGAACGAGCTGAGCACTTCTTCAAGAATGTTCAAGTTTGTTTTTAAAATGTTTTCCTATGGCCATGCAGCTGTACCTAAATCGGGCATGCAGGCCATTCCTGAACAACTGTTGAGAAAGCTAAAAAATACAGAGATTAGATATCATTCACCTGTTAAGCAGGTTGAGGGCCGAAAAATCCTGCTGAGTTCAGGTGAGGAACTTGAAACAGACGCTATCATTATTGCCTCCCGTCCTGATAATATTTTACCCCAGCTTGCAGGCCAATTCAAACCTTCTAGAAAAGTGATCAATATGTATTTTTCATTAGACCACTCTTTTATTGCCCAGCCAAAAATTGCTTTGGTAACAGATGATCAGTTTTTGATCAATAACTTGGTCTTTATGACAGATCTGAGCAAAGATTATTCGAAAAACAACAAAGCCTTACTTTCTGTGTCTATAACTAAGCCGGTTGAGGCAGATGAGAAATTGATCAAATTGGTGGCCATAGAATTATCAGCTTTGACAAAAATAAATGCAGAGTTTTTCGAGCACATCAAAACTTATGAAATCAAGAATGCACTGCCGCAGCCTGAAGATATGGCTTATTCTTTGGATCCAGGGAATACCAAGGTGGCAGATGGAGTTTTCCTTGCTGGGGATTTTCTATTGAATGGATCCATTAATGCTGCCATGACTGCCGGAAGAAAGGCAGCAGAGGCAGTTATTCTTAACCTTCAACCCGTTTATTGATTGAAAAAAACAATAGCAATTGCTGGAGCCGGTGGTTATATAGGCAGGTGGTTTATCCATCACTATAAGAGTAAATACAATA
>NZ_SLAP01000072.1 GCF_007126775.1 Cecembia sp.
AACAAGAATCCTTGCCAAGATTACTGCTCTTACACTGATCCAATACATAAATAAATTTGTTTTTGATAGACCTATTAATAACTTGAAGGTTGCTATAACTTAATTAGCACAACGGGTTATTAATGATAAAACTTAAAATTTCAATAATTTAATTTAGTCCAAAAAATAGTTTAAAACAAAATAACAATTCTGCTACATATGGGAATTGTAGGCAAAATTAAATTTTAAGCTAAAGACAAAACATCCTTACATTTTTTTATTAAACCATTAATTATTGTGATTTTGTAAGGAAACCCAAAGAGAGACATAGCCCCTCTTTCCAAATTGGGACTCGGTGGGGATTTCACCATGTTGCATTTCAATCACAAATATCTCAACTAACTCTACTCCTCTTTCCTTGGCGATTTCTATAAGCTCATTTTCTGCTTCATGTAATAGCTTTTCTCCCCTGTCCAAATGATTATTTGATTCTTTTTTAAAAAAAATCATTTCTTGGATATCTGTTGGTTCGTCCTCCATGTAAACGATTCTCACTCCATTTTTAATGGACAAAAAAAACAAACCAACAAAAATTAAATTAATCAGAAATTTCATGGAAACTCAGGTTTTATGTGATATAAGTCACACATTTAAATACCTGAAATACAGGAAAAAAGTTCAAAAAAAAGCGTGATTTTTCAAACACGCCTTATTAATTTTTTAGTATCCCAATACTTTTAACATACTTTCTGCATGTTGTTCCGGTGCGAAAAGCCAATGCTTGATACTGCCATCCTTTTCCCTGTCTATCAGCACATGCTTGGGGGCAGGAATCAGGCAATGCTGAATACCTCCGTATCCTCCCAAAGATTCCTGATAGGCACCTGTATGAAAAAAGCCAATATACTGCTTGTTGCCTTCTTCCACTTTTGGCAGGTAAATATTAAACTGATGGGCTTCTGAATTATAGTAATCCATACTATCACAAGTCAACCCACCCAAATTGATGTTGTGGTACTCATTGTCCCAATTATTGACCGCCAGCATGATGTACTTTTGGTTGAGTCCCCAACTGTCCGGCAATTGGGTGATAAAGGAACCGTCAATCATGTACCATAGCTCTTTGTCATTTTGGAGTTTTTCATCCAAAATGGAATAAAGCACAGCACCACTCTCCCCAACGGTATAAGAACCAAATTCTGTAAAAATATGGGGCTCATCCGTATGGTTTTTGGCACACATCCATTTGATGTTTTTGACGATCTGCTCTGCCATGTATTGATAATCATAGTCAAAAAATACATTGGTTTTGATGGGCCAGCCGCCACCGATATCCATGGTATCCAAAGAAGGGGCAATTTTCTTCAAATCCACATATTTTTGGATAAATCTTGTCAACTCTGACCAATAGTAAGCGGTATCTTTTATCCCGGAGTTGAGAAAGAAATGCAGCATTTTAAGGCTTACATTGGGATTGTCTTTGATTTTTTCCTCGTACAACTTCACAATATCACTATAGCGTACTCCCAACCTTGAAGTATAGAATCCAAATTTCGGTTCCTCATCTGCCGCAATCCTGATGCCCACTTGGAAAGGAACTTTTACATGCTCCAAGTAATAATCAATCTCAGAAAGGTTGTCCAACACAGGAATACAGTTCACAAAACCATCATTCAGGAGCTCTGTGATATACTGCTTGTACAGCTCCCGCTTAAAGCCATTGCAGACAATGAAGGTTTCTTTGGTGATTTTCCCCTTCTCAAACAAGTTCCTCACCAAGGGAATATCAAAGGTGGAAGAGGTTTCAATATGGATATCATTTTTCAAAGCCTCATCCAAAACAAAGCTGAAATGAGAAGATTTGGTGCAATAGCAATAGGTATATTTTCCTTTATAGCCGTGCTGCTCTATGGCATTGCCAAAATAAGTCTTGGCATTTTGTATATTTTCCGAAATCTTGGGCAAATAGGTCAGTTTCAATGGGGTGCCATAGGTCTTGATGATGTCCATCAAATTCACACCATTAAAATGTAATTCATTATTTTCTACATGAAACTCTTTGGTAGGGAAATCAAAGGTCTGCTGAATGAGATCTATGTATTTATTCATTGTATTGGTTTGGGTTATAACTTGAAACCAGTCACAAAATTTGCTTTAAATATTCGGAATTCAAACCAAAAAGGGGAAAATCCCATAAGATTTTCCCCTTTCCCTAAGTTTTTTGTTAATTTTATTTTATTGAGCAAATAGCTCTCTATGTAATAGGCTTTGACTTTGTTGATGCTTTCTTTCCTGGATGAGGTAGGAAGACAAAACCTGCTTGAATCTTAAATCTTTCATTAGATAAAGTTCTAATTTCTGAAGATAAACCAGTACCGAAGTTGCATTATGCGCATAATATTTTAACGCATAAGTATTCAATTCTTTTTGAAATTCTAACACAACCCCAGGAGCTTGGCCCAATAGTATCAAACCATTGAATAAAGCCTTGAGCCGTGCCTCATCCTGATCCCATTCAAAGTACAGCACATGAAATACTTTCTGGGTTTCAGGGAAATTGGGGAAATCAAAACGGGACTGACTTTTTAGCATGAAAAAGGGAGATTGTTGAAACCAATCTTCAATCAATGATTTATTGGAAAAGGCTGCTTCCTCAGATGGTTGAATCCTTAAAACTTGTTGTAATTGCTCAGTCGCGATGGCTGCTGTCGAAAGTCCCATAGGTTGTTAATTTGTAATCCGACGTAAAGAAAATAAAGGTTTTTTATTTTTCCTAATTACCCTATCAATTTTATAGGGTAATAAGATAAAAAATTATAAGGATGCCAAATCAGTAATGGATTTATCTAAAATGGAAACCATTTCATTCCTTAAAATACCAAATAATTTCCTAATTCTACAGGTCTCCTCATCCGTACATTCAAGACATGGTTCATAAAATTTCTCGGAAACGCAGGGTATAAGCGCAATAGGACCATCTATAGCCCTCATTATTTGAGAAACAGAAATTTGTGAAGGCTCTTTAGCTAGGCTATACCCACCTTCAGCACCTCTAAGGCTTTTAACAATTTGATGAGATTTTAAATCTCTAAGGATATTCTCCAAAAATTTATAGGGAATTTTCTCTGCTTCAGAAATGACTTTGGCTGAAATAGGTGTATGTCGTTGATTTTCGTGTAAAAACAATATGGTTTTTATAGCGTATTTGGCCCTTTTTGAAAGCATATGTCTATTTTGATGGCTAAAATACAAAAAATCCAATACAGACGGGATAGCAAGTTTAATTTAGACAACTGCCAAATAAAATGTCCGTATGCTCAAACCGATTACCAATAGCCCAACCATCAGTAATAAAATTTTTGGGTTAATCTTTTTTACAAACATAGCAGCAAATGGGGCCGCAATAACACCACCAATTATCAAACCAAGTATTGGTGCTAGATTCAGCTCTTTTATAAAAAATAAAAAGGTACTGGCACTGGCTAAAGAAACAAATATTTCGACAAAATTACCCGTTCCTATGGCAAATCTTGGTTGCTGCCCCTTACCCATTAAGGTAGAATTGACTACCGGCCCCCAGCCCCCACCGCCGATGGCATCCGCAAATCCACCTACTCCTGCCAAATAAGGAAGGCTTTTTCCTTCAGCATCAAAAGGTTTTGACTTCTTTTTAAAAATCTTTTTAAGAATCAATAGGCCCATAAACAATAAGTAGATGGCAATAAAAGGCTTTATGGTATCGCCATCCACACTGGAAAGAAAATAAGCTCCGATTATTGCACCCAATACCCCAGGAATCATCAGCCTTTTTGCCAAGGACCATTGAACATTACCCAATTTTAAATGGGAAATTCCAGATGCCAAACTGGTGAAAACCTGTGCAAAATGCACCCAGGCACTGGCTACCGCAGGGGGAATACCAATTCCCAACAAAATAGAATTAGAGGAAACACCATAAGCCATGCCCAAAGCCCCATCTATGGATTGAGCAATAAATCCAACCAACAAAAACCAGAAGAACATTTCCCCATCCCAACTTTCCCCTTCTCCTATAAAAGCAAACAATGATTTATAGGTAACCAAGAACAAAATCACCAAACTTAATCCAAAGAATAAGGACCATTTCGGTTCTGATTTAATCTTTAAAATGAGTTTTTCCAATTTCTCTTTATTTATGACAATTTAAAAGTAACATATCATTCCTGTATATCCTATCTTTTTGATAGGATATATAAATAAAAATTTAAGGTTTAACGAAGCGGTACAATTTAGTGGCTTGAAATGATTTCAAAGTTAAATTTTAGCGTTAACCCAACTGTTATCGGGTCTCCTAACACAGCAGCATAATGTCCAGCATTCCCTGCACCAGGAAGCAACTGTTCAAAATATTGGGTATTGGTAAGGTTCCTGGACCAAACAAACATGGAAAATCCATAATCACCTCTGAATCCTGTCCTCGCATTCAACAAACCGTATCCATCAATATTCATGAATTGAGAAGGCGATGGACTGCTGGAAAACGTTGACCTAAAGAAAAGTTCAGACCCTACAAAAAACTTACCGCCAAGCCCCAGAAACTTGGCGCCTTTGGTCCATTCGCTTCCAAAAGAACCTGCCCATCTGGAGACTCCTGGCAACCTTCCCCCCGAAATATCTTTGAAACTCTCCCCTCCTACTTCCTCCAAAGGCACTGGGGCATTGGTGAATTTCACATATTTGGCATCCGTGTAGGCCAATGCACCAAAAGTCTGGAAAAACCTCGATGGTTTGAAAGTAAAGTCCACTTCAACACCTGATACATTTGCACGTTCTGCATTGGCCAAATATCCCCTATTGACTGATAGATCCGGTGTTTGTACCAGCGTCTGAAAATTCTTTATATCGGTAATATGAGCCACTATATTCAAAGTTGCGTTTGATCTTGGGTTAGTTTTAAGACCTAATTCAAAATGGGTTACATATTCGGGTTCAATTCTTGCCAATTCTATCATAGTTCTGTCTCCTTCCCTTGGCAATCCTCCCAAATTAATACCAACAGGTTTGAAACTGGTAGAAAATGTCCCAAAACTATTGATCTTTTTTGAAGGTCTGTAAGTTAAAGTTAGTTGTCCGGAAAAATTAGACTCATCCACAAATGCTTCGAATTCCTGGTCATTATAGACGGACTGTTGCAAGGCAATCAATGCTAAATCATCCGTTTGCAGACCACCATAAGTTTCCCTGTTAAAATACACCTGTTTCTCATCATAATTCCAACGCAATCCGGGAAGCAGGTTCAACTTTTCAGTTATTTTCCAATCCAATTGGCCAAAAAAAGCTCCGCTAAAAGATTGAAGGCTATTCCTGGTCCTTATCCCAAAGCCATCCAATAATCCTGGGGTACGCCATAAGGGATTTTGATTGTTCTGGACAAACCTCCATTGATGGATTCCAGATTCCTCAGTATGGAAAGGTGATGACCTTAAATCCTGCCATAAGCTGAAAACCCCGACTACTCCACTAAGTTTATTCGAAAAGTCCCCGGCATACCTAATTTCCTGAGACCATTGATCATGTCTTGAAGGTGCCTGAGACAAGCCCAATGCTTGCAAACCTGTAAAATCCCTGTCATTGGAAGGATCCCAGTTCCAATACCTCCAAGCGGAAGTGGAAGTCAAGGTCCCACCCAAAAGATCTGCATCTAAATTAATCGACACACCACCTAGGTCATTGCCTGATTTCCATGGCGTATCGTGGTCAATGATTCTATCAAATGGATTGGTACTGGGCAGGACATAATCCAAATCCTGAATGATCTGGTTAAACTGCCTAAAGGGAGCTCTCCTGGTTTCCACAACGCCTGCGACAACTTGGGCATAGCCATCCGGTCTTTGTCTGGTGACATCGGCAGCCACCAAAATCTCTACCTTCTCTGAAGGAACATAAAGCAATTGGCCTCTTACACCAAGATTGTTCAGGTCATTGGTATATTTTTGTGTGGCTAAATTGTAAATCAGCCCATCCCTTTTGGTTCCGGAAAATGATAACCTTCCGGCAAATTTTTCGGAAAGTGCCCCGGTGACCGAACCTCGCGTCTGCACAAAACCAAAATTCCCAAAACTGGATTCTATGGTAGCATCCGGTTGAAATCTCGGCCTACGGGTTGTAATATTAAATGCACCGGCAGTAGTGTTTTTTCCAAAAAGGGTACCCTGAGGACCCCTGAGTACCTCAATCTGATCCACATCTATAAAATCCAGGGCTGTTACTGCAGGTCGTGCAAAAAACACCCCATCCACGTAAAAACCCACTCCGGGGTCAATGCCATCATTGGTCAGACCAAAGGTCGAACCATAGCCACGGATATTTAGGGTCGTGTTCCTTGGATTGGAGGAATAAAGTTGAACAGTGGGAACCAATTCTTTAAGCCTATTCACATTGAAAGCCTGTGTCTCCTCCAGCAAGGCGCCGGAAACCACAGAAACCGGAATTGGTACTGCTTGAATTTCTTCTTGACGGCGCCTAGAAGTAATCAGTACTTCTGACAGGAGATTGTCTTCTTCTAAGACAAAAACCAATAATTCCAAAGAAGATGAATTTAAGGTCAACGTATTTGGCTGAAATCCAACAAAACTGGCTTTTATTGAAAGCGGAAAAGCTTTGGTTGTGTTTAGCACAAATATACCCCTATCGTCAGTAATTGCATAATCATTTGTGCCCTCAATCACAACAGATGACCCAATAATTGGCTCTCCTAGTTTGTCCGTTACCATTCCATGGATTGTGGTTTGTGTACTAAGATGAAAACCAGTAAGTAACAAAAATAGCGGGAGTAAAGATTTTATGTGCATATATGTGTATGTTGGTTAAATTATATATTTCCTATCGTTTTAATATGATATAAAACAACAATTATTTCTAATAACATTCTGCAATATTAAGAGTAAGATTTAAATATACCATATATTTCCTATCTTTTTTATAGGATATAAAAAATACAGGATTAATGAGGCCAAATTCCCCAAAAAGGGGAATCATTCCATAAAACCTTAAATATTTTTATAACTAAATACCGCAATTAAAGCCTTAAGACAACTTTTTGTTTTGTGGCACAGACATGGAAACAGTTTTTTAAAATTTAAGCTCTTATCCATGAAAGCAAAACTTTACATAAATTTAATTATATCATTTGTATTAGTAATGGCATCATTCCACTCATCCTTCGGCCAAGGGGTTACAAGTGGAAGCATGACCGGACTTATCACTGATGATTTGGATGATCCGCTACCCGGAGCGACAATCCGGGCAGTTCACACTCCTTCAGGAACATCCTATACCATGGTCACCCAACCCAATGGAAGATTCACTATTCCATCTATGCGGACAGGTGGACCTTATCATGTGGAAGTCTCATTTATAGGTTTTGAAACCCGAATTTATGAAAATATAAATATCGCACTGGGCCAAAGGTATGTACTCAATGTAAAAATGAGTGATGAAGATTTCGAATTAGATGCGGTAACGGTTGCCGGCTTTAGGGATAATTTATTGAATGATGAAAGGACAGGCGCAGCCACTACAATAAATAGAGAAGCCCTTACTACAATGCCAACCTTGAGTAGAAGTGTTCAGGACTTTACCCGATTGACTCCGCAGTCCAATGGAGAGTCTTTTGCCGGACAGGACCCTAAGGCTATCAATTTTTCTCTAGATGGTAGTATTTTCAACAATGCTTTTGGACTTTCAGGGTCAATCCCTGGGGCTCCAACCAACTCTACTCCTATTTCTCTGGATGCTATTGAAGAAATACAAGTAAACATTGCCCCTTATGATGTAACCCAAGGTGGATTTACCGGTGCTGCTATTAATGCAATCACACGGTCCGGAGATAATGAATTTAGAGGTTCTGCATTTATAACCAACCGGAATGAAAGACTTGTCGGATCCAACGCAAGAGGAACCGAAGTAGTCACCAGTGATTTCAATGTGCAGCAGTACGGATTTAGATTGGGTGGTCCAATTATCAAAAACAAGTTATTCTTTTTCGTTTCGGCAGAATCCGAACGAAGATCAGATCCCAATTCCCCATTTGTTGCAAGCGCACCAGGAAGAACAGGCGCCAATGTAACCCGAGTACTACAATCTGATATGGATGAATTGAGGAATTTCTTGGTTTCCAATTTTGACTATGACCCAGGATTGTACGAGGATTATAATTTACCTACAGTTTCTGACAAATTTTTGATCAAATTCGACTATAACATCAATGAAAACCATCATCTAAGCGCCCGATTCAATACCATGATTTCTTCAAGAGATAGACCAGTGGCACGTACATCTTTGGGATTTGGTGGAAGAAACCAAAACCTATTTTCACTCAATTTCCAAAATTCAAATTACTTACTGAACGATAATATTTATTCAGGTATCATTGAACTCAACTCATCATTCGGGAACAGATTTTCTAATGAATTACGATTTGGGCTTACCTCCAATAGAAACTTCAGAAGTTGGGAAGGCGGAGATTTCCCTATGGTAGATATATTGCAGGATGGAAGAAATTACATCACATTCGGTACAGATTTACTTTCACCAAATAGAGCACTCAACTCGGATGTTTGGCAGTTTCAAAATAATTTTTCAGCTTACTTAAATAACCATACCCTCACCGCAGGCGTAAATTTTGAACTCTTTAATTTCGAATACACCTTTACTCCTACCTTCTTTGGTCATTATGTCTACAATTCTTTGGATGATTTTTATCGGGATGCGGCAGGAGAAGCAATTGAATTAAGGAGATTTCAACGACAATTCTCAGCTCTTGCCGATGGATCTGTACCAACAGCAGTGACCAGGGCATACATTGCAAGTGCCTATGTACAAGATGAGATCAATGTTACGAATAATTTTAAGTTGACACTAGGAGTTAGATTAGATGTGCCATTCTATGATCAAACAGCTCTACTTAATCCTGAAGCTGCAACGCTTGATTTTAGAAGGCCCAATGGAGAACCTATTGAAATCAGAACAGATAGACTTCCCGAACCGCAATTTATGTGGAGTCCACGGCTTGGCTTCAATTGGGATGTGACAGGTGATCGAACTTTCCAAATCAGAGGGGGGACGGGGTTATTCTCCGGTAGACCAATTTATGTCAACATTTCCAATATGGTCAATACCAATGGGATGCTGCAAGGCCAAATCAGAGAAGACAATACAACGAATTTCCCATTCAATCCAGATCCAAATGCTTACATTCCTCAGAATGGAGGCAGACCTGAAACTTACGATCTAGCGTACATAGATCCCCGATTTAGAAATCCGCAAGTGTGGCGAACAAACATAGGAATTGATAAAGAAATATGGGGCGGAATTGTGGCTACTGTAGAAGGTATTTACACTTCACAGGTGCATGATTTGATTTTCTATGATGCAAATTTACTGCCATCGACCAGAACCTTAGCAGGACCAGACAATCGCCCTCTCTATGGCTTCTCAGATGAAGCCAACCGAAGAAATCCAAATATTACCAATGCTGTAGTTATGGATAATACGTCAAAGGGATACTCTTACAGTTTGACATTCCAATTGAAAAAATATTTTGACAATGGTCTTCACGCTATGGCCGCTTATACGTATGCCCAAGCCAAAAACATGGTGGACGGAAATACGCAGCATTTTTTATCGTATGAAAACATTCACTCCGTACGAGGAGGAAATTTCCCAGAACTTGGGTTCTCTTTAGATGACCAAAGACACCGATTGATCAGTTCCGTGGGATACCGAAAAGAATATGGGAAAAACTATTCCTCTACAATTTCGCTATTCTACGAACTCAGAAATCAGGGAGTAGATTCTTATGTCTACAATACCGATATCAATGGAGACTTAATTGCGGGAAATGATTTGATATTTGTACCAACTGAATCCCAATTGCAAGAGATGCAGTTTGAACCATTCACATTGAATGGCATAAGCTATACGGCTCAAGACCAACGGGATAAATTCAATCAGTTCATTCAACAAGATTCCCATTTGAGTAGCAGAAGGGGCATGTATGCTATGAGAAACGCAGTTCAATTTCCTTTAGTAGGGAGGCTGGATTTATCCTTTATGCAAGAGTTTTTCGTCAATATAGGTGGAAAAAGAAATACCCTGCAATTGCGTGCGGATGTTTTTAACTTCACCAATATGTTGAATAACAATTGGGGGACTGGTCAAATCATTGCCAATGAAAGTCCAATTGGGATAGTTAATATAGACCCTATCACGAATGTTCCTAC
>NZ_SLAP01000168.1 GCF_007126775.1 Cecembia sp.
GCTTCAATAATTGCTTCTCTTCCACTGGAAAGGAGTTTCCCATGCGGATCACCATCTGCAAAAGGGCTTCCAAACAGGATATTGGTAATCCCCTGCACTCCCCTTTCAGAAACCCCATCAGATTCCAGAGCAAAAGCAAAAGCCTTGTCCCCGGGCCAATTTCCTTGAGCACCTTTAAGCAAAGATCCATCATCCATCACCCGGGTATGGCACATGGCACAGGACAAATTCCCTAAATAGACTTTCCCTTTTCCACCCACGACCCACTGCGCAAAAGGCATAATGCCCTCAGGAGTCAAGGGCATATTTGTAGCTGAATAAAAATCCTTGTTCCGGACATGTTGGGTATTGATCACCGCCCCTAAAGTGTCAATGGGATAATCAAAAAGCAATTCCCCGGCCTTGATATAATCCTCCTCTGTGAGCAATTGGCTTTCATCCAATACAATCTCTGCTTCTTGTTGATACAGCCATTCCCAGTATCCCTCTGGTTCATGGTCAGGATGGTAGACAGGATAAGTTTTATAGATTACCCTTTCCGGGAGATTATAATAGAACTCCTCCGATACAGGCTGTGCGGAATAGGCTGGATTTGAATTGGGCAACTCCCAATCCTTCATAGCTTCATCCGCCCAGATGCGGGGGATATCCAAAACAGAAAAGTAGGAAGTACCTTGCTTACTCAACCCAAAAGCCAGTAGCGGTAACAACATACAGCCATATAGCCATGAGGGAAGCCTACAAAGACATTTTTGTATTTTCATTTGAATACTTTATTTTTCAATCAATTACTCAAGATACCGATTTCAATAACCCAACACAATACCCTAATCATGGTATATGAATTCAGGAAACTTTTCCAAAGTTTGAAACTTTGGAAAAGTTAAGAGTCTCTATTTCAAATCATAAAATCACCAAATTCTCAACTCCACATCTTGCTTAGCCTTGGTCTTGGATATCACTTTGTACTCAAAGCGCTGATTGGTACCAGATATAGATCCTTCAGATTCGATGACCAACAAATAGTCTTCCTCAGACCTTGGTTTATTGTATTCTTCATAGCGGGAAGCCACAGCTTTTTTTGGATTGAGTGCTTCCAATTCCGGCAGGGTAAGTACACCATCAGCCATTGCGCTTGCTAGAGGGCCGCTTTCCACAAACCAAACAGGCATATCAGAACCAGCTCCATAAGCAATGACAGGAAATGTTCCCATGGGTGCATTTGGTTCAATCAGACCTCGTCCAGATAGTGTCAAGGGACAAAAAAATCCGTTGGGAACATGGTACAGATCCAGCAAATTAAACTCAGGATCAATACATTCCACCTGCCGCATCATGGGAATTACTACCGTCCCATTTGATTCCATCAATAAAACATCAGGTCCTAAAACAGCTATTCTGGCATAAAATGGTGGTCCGGGATCATCCTTAGGGAATGCCAACTCGATAAATGCAGGATTGGCTTTCAGCTGATCATATTCCATCCGTGCTTTTTCAAGTTCTGTTAATGCTGGTTGAACATCATCATTGGCGCAAGCCAAGAACAAAAAGGATATCCCTACAAATAGTTTGATGGACAAATAATTTTTAATTCTATACATGACTTTAAGAATTTAGGTTTTAAAATATTTACCCTACAAACCTAAAGTCTGAACAATGTAATGGATAGTAAGAAAACGACATGTTGTTAAATTGTACAAAGTACCATGTACGAAGTACCAAGCTAGGCACATCTTGGTACATTGTACATCTTGTCCGCCGTGGTGGATGGTACTTGGTACAAAACCTAGAATCTTATTGCCGTCTGAAATCGCAAGGGCTTTCTTTTCAACTCCTCCTCCATCATCGTAGGGGTGATTCCGGCAAACTCCTTAAAGTCCTTGATAAAGTGCATCTGATCGTAATAACCAGCTGTATAGGCTATCTCTGACCAATTGGGGGTTTCCGACTTTTCAAAAAGTCTGTAGGCATTGGAAAACCTGATCAGTCGGGAATAAACTTTTGGCGAGAGTCCCAGTCTTTCTTTGCATTTTCTTTCGAACTGTCTCAAACTCAAACAAGCATGATCCGCCACCTGGGTAATGGGCATATGTCCTTGAAAATGGAGCATCTGCTGCAGTGCTTTATCAACAGGCAAAAGCTCCTTGACCTTGGTTAATTTCCCCAGGAGATAATTTTCTATGCATTCATTGATTTTATCCAATGACTCAATTTCTGCACATCGGTCAACCAAATCATTGATATCATTACCCATCAATTCCAACCCGTCAAAACCATCATCAAAAATCTCTTCCATAGGAATGCCAAGTAACCTAAAAAGCCCGCCTGGTCGGAAGCCTATTACTGCAACTGTATAATCCTGATTCACTGTCAACTCCATTCGGGTTACCTGTGGGCCCACTACCACAGCTTTAGGTCTTTCCTTAAATTCAGATTCATTGACTTTTTTTGCTTTGAACTTTTCTTTGATATATAAAAAAATACAATGCTGGGGGGTTGGGGGATACTGACCGACAATTGCTCCTTCCCCAGGCTCAAGAACATGATCCACCACAAAAATACTTTGGACAAAAGTTGCCAAAAGTGGATGGGGTTCGAATAATTTAAATTTGATCATTGTAAAAGCTTCAATTTAGAAACAAGA
>NZ_SLAP01000140.1 GCF_007126775.1 Cecembia sp.
ATTTAGGGTAAAAAAGAAAGCCAAAAAATACCCTGTACAGGGTATTTTTTGGCTTTCTTTTTTACCCTAAATTTGTTCTGGGTGATTAAGCAATTTTTTTATTCACGGTTTTCTAACCATAAGGGATAAAGCGAAAGGGGCTTTATCCCTATTTTTTTTAATACCTAAACCCAAGCTTAATTCCCCCGTACCAGTTAATCCCCGGAGCAGGCTGAAAAAACCTATTGGCAAACGCATTCAAATCATTCCCCAAACTGTAGGTTTCATCCAAAAGATTATCTACACCCGCATATACTTCCAAGTCCCAACGCCCGGCCAATACATTGCGCCATCCCAATCGTGAACCCAGTAAATTATAGGCATCCTGAAAAACAGTATTGGCATCGTTCAGCGGAATCTCATCCACATATTGATGGGTTACATTCAGATAAATCCCTAATTTACTCCGGATATCCAGGAGGTTGACCAAGGTATTGGGAGCTACTCCAGTCAGTTGGTTGCCAGAAAAATCATTCCCCCTACTAGAATAGTCTGAAAACTTAAAATAATGCCCTGTAAAAGCATGGCTCAACTTGACCTCCTGAATTGTGGCCAATTGATTTTTATAAACAGCATAATCAATGCTCGCCTCGAACCCCCTTTGGTCCGTGGCACCAGCATTTTGGAACAGTACAACTCCCTGATCATTGGTAAATGTCGTGATGGTCTCGTTGAGGTTAAAATAAAAAGCTGTTAGGTCCATATTGAAAATCCCATAACTCCCACGATACCCAAGCTCATAATTGGTCCCCCTTTCTGCCTCCAAATCCAGATTAATACTGCCCTCATTGGTCCTGACTTCTGCTATAGTAGGTGGTGAGAAGCCTGAACTTACACTGGCATGAATTCCAGAAAAGGGGTTCAGCTTGTAAACAAAAGCAATCCTGGGAATAAGAATTGGATCAAAGCTCCTGTTATTGGCCATGGGACTGTTGGGACTGGCATCAATTTGACGGTCGATATTGTACTTGGAGTAATTGTTGCTCATGCCCAGGGTCATCAGCAATTTAGAAGTCCATTCTATCTCAAACTGGCTGAATAAAAAAGCCTGGGTAGTAATCAGATCATCACTAAATCGTATCGTATCCGCATTCCCTTGTCTATTGCCAAAATTCTGCGCCAGGGTTTTACCATATTGGTATTCTCCACCTGCGATTATTTTTACCGGAAAATCCCCCCAAATGTCATCATAAGTAAACTTGGTCCTACCACCATAGCTGAACGCTGTTTCTCTTTTGTAATCAAGAATAAAGGGATTTTCAAATTCGGTTGTATTCACATAAAGGGCTGTATTATTTCTAATTTTATCATGAAACTTTATCTCATGGGACAAAGTCCCATAAAGTGTTTTTTGGGCAATTGAACTATTTTGCGCCACAGATCCAGGACGTGCCTGTCTTCTATCTTCCCCGACTTGTTCCGCTGTCAATGCACCTGGAATCTGATAATTCAAATCCGAATACAGTATTTGGGCAGTCAAGAACTGTTTCTCAGAGGGCTTGGTATTCAAGGACAGCTGAAAAACTTTCCTATCCATGGCGCTGTGTTCCCTGTAGCCATCAGATTTTTGGTGTACGTAGGAGGCGCTTATTCCCCCTTTGCCTATTTGTTGTTCCAAACCAATTCTGAATCTTTGAAGGCCAAAATCGCCAAAACCATACTCCGTGGAAAAACTATTTTCGGATACCTCCTTTCTACTTTCAAAACTGATAACACCTCCATTGCCAGCTCCATAGATACTTCCCGCAGGACCCTTGATAATTTCGGAATTTTGAATATTGGATAAATCCAGAATATTCAGTGCAGTAGTGCCATCCGGTGCTGTGAAGGGAATATCATTCCAATATACCTTTACATTACGCACACCGAATGGTGAACGTAAGGAGCTGCCTCTGATGGATATCCTGTAGCTCGCCGGTGCCCTTTGCTCAATACGTACGCCAGCTTTGGTATTGAAAGCACTCAGGATGGAGTTTTCATTGAAACGATACAATTCATTTTCAAGGACCTTGGAAATGGCCCCCGCTTGATGTACCAAAGGCCTTTCTGACTCAAAACCTGTAACCACTACTTCACTCAAGGACTGGGCAGTTGGAATCAGATAAACAGTACGCTCTTCGCCGGGGCTTACCTGTATTCCCACTGATTCATAGGCAATATGCGAAAATGAAATAAAAAGGCTCTTCGTTATTTCCAGTTCTACCTTCCCCTCCACATCACTGACACGGTTAGCTTGCCCGGGAACTTTTACCATAACCCCAATTACAGCTTCACCGCTATTTTGATCCACAAAGACCAATTTGGTTTGAGCAAGTGCTGAAATGATAGTAAAGGATATTAGGGAAATAAATAAGCTTACGTACTTCATGTTTTCTAATTTGAACTGAAAACTAGTAAAAAAATAGCTGGTTTAGACCAATTTTCGGATGAAAGGACAAACCGATTAAATACTTCACACCTGAATAACCAGCAGCTAAAGGTATTTAATGATAAGAGCAGAAAGCGAAAAACCAATCCGTTTAGAAAAAAACACAGTACAAAATAAAAAAACCCCGCATTTCTGCGAGGTTTTCGTACCAGGAGCGGGAATCGAACCCGCACGGCCTAATGGCCACAAGATTTTAAGTCTTGCGTGTCTACCAGTTCCACCATCCCGGCTTGCCCTATCACTAGGGTACTTTTCTCTAAACAAGAAAGCCCTTTTTTCAAGGGCCTTAAGTTGAGCGAGAGACGAGATTCGAACTCGCGACCCCGACCTTGGCAAGGTCGTGCTCTACCAACTGAGCTACTCTCGCTTTTCATTAAACCACTTCAACCATCTGTCTCCGTGTTTTGTGTGTGCAAAGGTATATCAGTTTTCTAATATTGCAAAACGCACTTTCATATTTTTTAAGGCCTCACAAAGAAAAAATTGCTGATTTTTGAAAATCAGAGGGTTAATTTATTCCATTAGACATCAATGTAGATAAAACCTCTGCCACGTTTTTGGCTTTCAGCTTTTTCATTATACTTTTCCTATGTGTAAAAACAGTATTTCTTGAAATGAAAAGACGGTCCGCAATTTCCTGAGAATTCAAGCCTTTAACCATATAGGACGCAATTTCCAGCTCCTTTTTTGTCAGCGGAATATTATTAGGTTTTTTATCATGTTTTTTAAAAACCACTTTTTCTCCGTTCTCCTTGGTGTAGGAAAAACTCCAATCATAACCGGTAAGGTGTTCATGATTGTTGATCTGAAAGCCAATATGAAGGTCATAGATGAAGTTCCCCTGGTCGTCAATTAAATAAGGCTTTGCCTTAGTAAAAAACCAAATCTCCCTTTGGTCTTCCTTGTGCAACCACCTTAAAGTATAGGAAAGCTCGAACGTCTTCTTTTCAGCAAGACTGGCAGCTTTAAATACTTCAAGCACTTTATTATTGAAAGAAACATGCTCTTGGGCATCCTCCGGATGCAGTGCAGAAATAACACCTGCCATCCCATTTTCTTTGAAGAATTCGGCTTTATGTCCACTAATTTCTTCAATATTTTCTGTAAAAAAAGCGAGACTCAGATCCCTGTAATCAAAGCAACCGATGATAATGCCCTCTTTCATTGCCAAACTTTGGCTCATGACCTTTAAATCGCGAATCAATTCTCTCTCTTCAGGATAATCAATGGTGCGTTTTCCCTTCCAATAAGAAAAAAAATCAGAAATTTTATTCTGTTTTTTAAGCTCCTCTAATAAACTAATTTCCATAGGGTCTATCCTTATGCCTATTCAATAAAACAGTAATATATAAAAAACGGGAAATTTATGCTTCTAGTTTCTTTTTTATTTCATTCAACTTAATCAGAGCCTCAATTGGAGAGATCGTATTGATATCAATTTTAGCAATCATCTCTTTCGTTTCTTTGAATTTTGGGTCCATATCAAAAAGACTCAACTGATAATTATTCTTGGGCATGTCCTTTAAATTATTTTTGGAAGCATGCATGGCCTTGTCTTTTTCAAGGTGACCCATGATTTCCGCCGCACGGAGCACCACAGGATTGGGCATGCCTGCCATTTGCGCCACATGAATCCCAAAACTGTGCTCACTTCCTCCTTCTCTTAGCTTCCTCATGAATATTACCCTGTTTCCTACCTCTTTGACCGAAACATTGAAATTTTTGATTTTTGGGAAATCATCCGCCAACTGATTGAGTTCGTGGTAATGGGTGGCAAATAGTGTTTTTGCCTTGGACTTGGGATGGTTATGCAAGAATTCCACAATGGACCATGCAATTGAAATCCCATCATATGTTGAGTTGCCCCGTCCAATCTCATCCATCAGGACCAAACTTCTATCAGAAAGGTTATTCAATATGCTTGCGGTTTCTGTCATTTCTACCATAAATGTAGACTCTCCCTTGGACAGGTTGTCGGAAGCTCCTACTCTGGTAAATACTTTATCTATGATCCCTATTCTTGCGTAAGAGGCCGGTACAAAACTGCCCATTTGTGCCATGAGTACAATCAATGCTGTCTGCCGGAGCAATGCAGATTTACCGGCCATATTTGGTCCTGTAATGATCATGATCTGCTGGTTTTCATTGTCCAGATAAATATCATTGGGAACATACTCCTCTCCTGCCGGTAATTGTTTTTCAATAACCGGATGTCTTCCATCCTTGATTTCCAGGGCATCAGTATCAGAAATTTTTGGCCTACTGTAATTATTTTTTTGGGCCACATGGGCAAAAGACAAAAGGCAATCAACCGATGCAAGAATACGTGCATTTTGCTGGATGTGAGTTACATAACCGGCCGCATCAAGAACCAAAGCTTGGAAATACTTCTGCTCTATTCCAATCATCCTTTCCTCGGCATTGAGTATTTTTTCTTCGTACTCTTTGAGTTCGGGGGTAATATACCTTTCCGCATTGACCAAAGTCTGTTTTCTGATCCATTCTTCTGGTACTTTATCCTTGTGAACATGGGTAACCTCAAGATAATACCCAAATACCTTATTATAAGCAACCTTTAAGGAACTGATTCCTGTTTTTTGCATTTCACGTTGCTGCAAGGCCACCAAATAATCCTTTCCGGATTTGGCAAGATTCCTGTACTCATCAAGTTGTTCGTCCACACCCGTACAGATAATCCCTCCCTGATGCACCAACATAGGAGCATCTTCTTGGAGCTCTTTGTCAATTTTTTCTAATAGGAAAGTGCAGGAATTGATTTGATCCGCAAGCTTTTTTAAGGAAGAGTTTTCAGAAGACTGCATCAGATCCCTGATTGGCATCGTACTTTTTAAGGCTTTTTTCAATTGGTTCATCTCTCTTGGATTAATTCTTCCAACAGCCACCTTTGAAATCAAGCGCTCCAAGTCTCCAATTTGTTTGAGATGTACAAAAATATCCTCCCTCAATGTGGCATTTTCATAGAAATACGCGACTACCTTTAGCCTTTCTTCAATGGAATCCTTTTCTTTCAAAGGCAGTACCATCCATTTTTTCATCATTCTTGAACCCATAGGGGTGACAGATTGATCAAGGATTTGAATTAATGGCACTCCTCCGTCTTGCTGGGGATAAATCAGCTCCAGGTTCTTAATTGTGAATTTGTCCAACCAAACATACTTCTCTTCTGCAATCCTGGATATTGCTGCAATGTGTTTGACCTCTTTATGTTCTGTTTCTTCCAAATAGTACAGTACGGCCCCGGCTGCAACAATACCGAGCTCGAAATTTTCAATACCAAAACCCTTCAGATTTTTGGTCGCAAAATGGCCAGTTAATTTCTCATAAGCATAGTCATATTGATAAACCCAATCTTCACAATGGAAGGTCGTAAATTGGTCTTTGAGTGCTTCCTGTACTTTTTGCTTGGATGCCTTGGAATAAATTAGTTCGGAGGGAGTAAAACTTTGTAACAGTTTGTCAATATAGTCCTGTGATCCTTCTGCACACATAAATTCACCCGTGGAAAGGTCCAGAAAGGCGATACCCATATTCTCCTTTCCATAATGCAGAGATGCGAGGTAGTTGTTTCTCCTTTTGTCAAGTACATTGTCATTAAAAGAAAGACCTGGAGTAACCAGCTCCGTCACTCCCCTTTTTACTATTCCCTTTACTTCTTTTGGATCTTCTAATTGATCACAGATGGCCACCCGATTACCTGCCCTGACCAATTTAGGCAAGTATGAGTCCAAGGAATGGTGTGGAAATCCGGCCAACTCAATATGAGAAGCTGCACCATTTGCCCTTTTTGTCAAGACTATATCAAGGATTTTTGAAGCCAGCACTGCATCTTCACCAAATGTTTCATAAAAATCACCTACCCTAAAAAGCAATAAGGCCCCAGGATGCTTGGCTTTGATGGCATTGTACTGTTTCATCAATGGAGTTTCTTTTGCCTCCTTTTGTTTTGCTTTGGCCATATGCTCCCAGGATTAAATCTTTATGCTAATTTTGATCTGCTTCAAAACCTGAAATTAAGATATATCAAAAGGTAAACAAAACCTCATGAAAAAATTAAGTATGGAAGAACTCAACCGGCTTTCAGTGGAGGAGTTCAAGAAAAAAGATAAATCCCCTATAGTGATTGTACTGGATAATGTAAGGAGTTTAAATAATGTAGGTTCGGCATTTAGAACCTCAGATGCATTTTTGATTGACAAAATTTGCTTGTGTGGAATAACGGGAACTCCCCCACATAGGGAAATCCAAAAAACTGCCCTAGGTGCCACTGAATCAGTAGAATGGGAATACTATGAGCACACTTTAGATGCCTTCATATCACTAAAAAAGGATGGTTTTAAAATTTGTGCCTTTGAACAGGTCGATCAATCACTAGCGCTGCATACATTTTCACCAAAAAGAAATGAAAAATATGCCCTTGTTTTTGGAAATGAGGTCTTCGGTGTTACAGAGGAAGTGATTAAGGCATGTGATTTCGCATTGGAAATTCCTCAATTAGGCACCAAACACTCCCTAAATATCTCTGTCAGTTTGGGTATTGCACTATGGGATTTCACAGTAAAATTAAATTTAATTGATCAGGATACATAAAAAAAAGAGATCACGCGATCTCTTTTTTTATTTTGGATTTATTGGTATTTGCATTTAATCTTCTTTGAACTTATCTACGATATATAGAAATAAATTGAATGATAAAGTAGACATTCCTTCTTTTCTATTTTCTTTTTCTCCTCCCTGCCTATATATCGGATTTTCTCTTCTAACGGCATTTTCAACTGATTGGAATTTAGTATTGGAGGATTTTAGTGAATTGGATTTGGCATTTTCTTGTTTCCATTCCACTGAATTGCTTTCAGGACTTTCAAACTGACCCAATTCATCAGTATTTTTTGGAACATCCTGCATTCCTCTTTCACTTTGGCCAAAAGAGTTGAAACTCAACAAAAAACAAACTATCGTTCCGGATAGGAAAACGCGCAATCCTTCAAAAGAATTTTTGTTAGTTGATGTCATTTGTGAGGTAGGTTTTGTTTAATTTAACTCCGATAATCAATGCTATGTTTCAAAAATAATAAAAATATTTCTCAATGCAAACGATTGACTTTTGTGATTTTCAAAGAATAGACCTTAGAATCGGCACAATTAAGAAGGCGGAAAATTTTGAAAAAGCAAAGAAACCAGCCTACAAACTTTGGATAGATTTAGGCACTTTGGGCATTAAAAAGTCCTCAGCGCAGATTACTGCCCACTATCAGCTAGATGAGTTAATTGGAAAACAGGTTATATGCGTTTGCAATTTTCCGCCAAAACAAATAGCCAATTTTATTTCTGAGGTTTTGGTTACAGGATTTGAAGATGGGGAAGGGGGGATAATTCTGGCTTCTGTGGACAAATGTGTGCCCAACGGGTCTAAATTACTTTAGTTGGGCATATAAATTTTTAGCCCTTCTTCTGAGATTTCAGTTTTGAATATTTTTAGATCAGAACAGTTGGCCTGGTTGCATCTTCCAGTCTCTAGATCAAAACGGTACTCGTGCAGCGGGCAGATAACTTCTTTGAACTTATTAATCGTCCCCTTTCCTAAATCCGCTTTTCTATGAGGACAAGCTTGTTCAAATGCAAAGTAATTATCTGCTATCCTGCTCATACAGATTTTGGTATTTCCCAGCCTGACTGTTTTTATTTGGCCTTCAGGAACCAACCTTTCCACCTCCTTTTTCGTCCTTCCAAGGATAAACGTTTTCATAGACAACCTTAATATGATATATTTAATATATAAACTTAAACAATAAATCATTTATGAAAAAGATATTCATACTTCCTCTCCTATTCTTAGCAAGTATTATTCATGCACAAACCATAGAAGGTGCTTGGAAAATGACCCATCAGGATGGTAAAGAAATGAATGATAAGGAGTTTATTAAAATTTATCAAGACGGATACTTTGCTTTTGGGGCTAAGGAGTTGGGGTCGAACAAGTTTATTGGGGCTGGTGGAGGAGAGTTTAACCTTGAAGGAAATACCTACAGTGAAACATTGGATTTCTTTACAATGATTCCTGAAAAAGTAGGGGCCACCACCGTCTACAATTTGGATAGAAATGGAAACAGGTTCGTTATTTCTGCGGAAATTGACGGCAAAACACTGGTGGAAATTTGGGAAAAAATTGGAGATACAAAGGATGACCTCACTAGGAATTGGGTATTTACAGGCCGAAAATCAGATGGTGAAATTTCAAGATCAACCCCAGGTCCAAGGAGAACAGTAAAAATACTGAGCGGTGGAAGATTTCAGTGGATAGCTTTCAATTCTGAAACCAAAGAATTCATGGGTACTGGCGGAGGAACCTATACTGCAGAGAATGGAAAGTACACGGAAAATATTACATTTTTCTCCAGAGATGATTCCAGAGTAGGCGCAAGTCTGAGCTTTGATTATGCTATCAAGGAAGGTGAATGGCACCATAGTGGAATGAGTTCCACTGGAAACCCAATTTATGAAATATGGAGTAAATATGCTGATGCCTATAAGCCAGGCAAATGATAAAACCTCGGGCAGTTATAGCTGGGCAGCTTCAAATTTGCCCAGCTTTTTCTTTACTCCAATTTTTTACTTCTTCATAGCGCCAACATGAGATCAAGTGGTCATTGACGATGCCTGTGGCCTGCATATGAGCATAAAGTATGGTGCTGCCTAGAAATTTAAAGCCTCTTTGCTTCATATCCTTGGCCAATTTATCGGAAACAGGAGTCCTTGCAGGAACTTCGCTCAGACTTTTCCATTGGTTCTGAATGGGAACCCCATCCACAAATCCCCAGATGTAGGTACAAAATGAACCAAACTCTTGCTGAACCTCAATGAATCGCCGCGCATTATTGACAGCAGATCTGATTTTAAGTTCATTTCTAACGATGTTTTGGTCCTTGATAAGTTCTTGGATGTGTAACTCTGAAAACTCCGCTACTAGATTATAATCGAAATCTGCAAAAGCCTTCTTGTATCCGCCCCGTTTTTTCAATATGGTCGCCCAACTTAATCCTGCCTGTGCACTTTCCAGAACCAAAAATTCAAACTGCTTTCTTTCTTCCCAAACAGGAAAACCCCATTCCTCATCATGGTACCTCACATACTCTTCAAAAGCCAGGCACCAACCACATCGGCATTTATTATCTGCAAGTATCTCGCCCATTTGCTCAAGAATTTTAATCTATCATTTCTAATAAAGTTCTAAAAGTAATCAGCTTTTCACCAAACCTTTCTTTGGTATCCTGCTGTAATTTTGGCGCATAACTCCTCTGATATTCCATGATCTTTTCCATTGAATCCGCAAAATACTGTACGGAGTAGTTGACACTTCCATCTTCAGTATCATGAAGTATTTTATAAATTTTATTCTCAGTAAACATTCCAGTAGCCAAAACATCAGGAATATGAATCCCTTTCATCCAGATGATCCAATCCTCCTCTATGTCCTTCTCAATATTGACGGTTACATTATACAATAACATATTATTATGGTTTTATTTTTACATTTGTGGACTTCACTCATCAACAAATATACGTTCATGTAGTTAAACAATTCGTCTAATTAACGGAACAGTCCTCAATTATGTCATACAAAATAGAACAAGAAACCAAAGGGAAACTTCATAAAGAGCGTATACACTGGGGTGAAAAAAACCTTC
>NZ_SLAP01000169.1 GCF_007126775.1 Cecembia sp.
ATCAGGGTTTCTGCTCCTGAAATGGCAGCAGGGGTAATTTCTCCCGCTTTTTTTCCAGCGATAAAACCAATGGAGAGCAATCCCGCCCCGAGGATAAATAATCCCAGCTTTGACTTGTTTTTGAATAGCATCATGTAGTTTTGTATTTGGATAGTGAACCCTAATATTTGATTTTAGTTAAACCACGGAAGATATAAATTTCTTATGAGCGATAAAAACAGCATTACACCAAGCTTTCCCATGCCAATGAGGGGCCTTCTTTTGCTTACAGGAATGTACAATGTCGCTTGGGGGGCATTTTTCAAATATTTTGGAGAGGACTTTTTAAAATGGCTTTCCATGGACAACACTTGGACAGGAGCCATGCAGAGCAATTTGTTTGGCAGTGTGGGTATGGTCTCTGCTTTTTTGGTTTTTCTCAGTGCTTTCTACCCCATAAGTTGGCGGTACCTGACCTGGGCAGGAATCCTTGGCAGTCTGGTGCTGACTGTGTGGTTTTTGATAGGCTTTATCCCCGAACTGGGATGGAATAAAAGGACAATTTTCCAACTGGTATTTAACCAAATTGTTTGGCTTGTACCCCTAACCCTGATCAGTAAAAGGGCTGTAGAAGTGAAAAAATACCTCGAAACTATAAATTAACAATTTTTTCATTGTGTTAATTTCACATATTGTTTATACTGAGGTGTTCAAATTTAACATAAAGGATATGAAAAGACGGCATTTTATGCATCAATTGGGTCTGGCGGGTGCTGGGCTCGGCTTATTACCTCAACTTTCTTTCGCAAAAGCTAGAACAACGAGCGACTTTGGAGTAGCATTGTTTACCTTGCCCAAATCCCTTTCCGAGGATTTTGAAGGGACCTTAAAAATGATAGCTGATTCTGGGTATAAAGAACTGGAGTTTTTTGGGCCCTACGAATTCAGTACTGCTGCGGCGAAAGAAGGTTGGAAAATGGCAGCCAATGCACTAGGTTTTTCCGGCAGCGGATACTTTGGAAACTCTCCAAAGGAGTTAAAAGCCATACTTGATCGTTATGGTTTGTCAGCTCCCTCCATTCATATAGACCTCCCTACCTTGCAGGAGAATATGGAAGCCGTGGCGGAGGCTGCTCATATTGTGGGGCATAAATATGTAGGAATAGCGATGATTCCAGATGAGATGCGCCAGAGCCTGGATGACTACAGAAGAACCATTGATATTTTCAATGAAGTAGGTGGCAATGCCAAAAAGCATGGTCTGACATTTTTTTACCACAATCATGGATATGGTCATGCTCCTATGAACGGCAGTGTTCCATTCCAGATGATTTTAGATCAGACAGATAAGGAGTTGGTCAAAATGCAACTGGATGTTTTTTGGTTTACGGCGGCTAAAGTTGACCCTATTCAAATTCTCGAAGCTAATCCAAACAGGTTTATATCTCTTCATGTGAAGGATATGAGTGAGTTGAAGACTTTTGCGGGAGATGGCGGCAACATGGGGGAATGGATGGGGTTATTCCCTTATTTGGCAGATGCTGGGGAAGGAGTACTCGATCTGGGGAAAATATTGGCAACGGCCAAAAAAACAGGGGTCAAGCATTTCTTTTTGGAGAAAGACCTGACCCCCGAACCAGAAAAAGCTTTAAAAAATAGCTTTTCACACCTTTCCGGGTTGAATATTTGAAATATTACAAAAGGATAATCAAAAGGATAAGGATGACAATCAAAGCCCCAGTGGAGATATAAAGACCACTGCCATTTTGTTTGGCTTCCTTATTCAACTCCTTTAATTCTGCCCTAATATCTTTTTTCTCAGCTCTGCTCATTTCAGAGAAATCCATGGCTTTGATTTCCAATATTCTGGATTCTATTTCCTCAAATCTTTGGATTTCTTCCTCAGTAAAGGAGATTTTTTCTTTAGAAATTTTGTCTTTTGCGAAAATTGGTTGACTTCCGGCAAGTAACATTGAAAATGCAATGGAAATGGTCAAAAATGATTTTTTCATATATATCTAATTTTTGGTTTTACTTCAAACTTCCAATCATATCTTCTGGTTTTACCCATTGATCAAATTGCTCATTGGTTAACAAACCCAGAGCCAAAGCAGCCTCTCGCAAAGATGTACCTTCTTTGTGCGCTTTCTTGGCAATGGCAGCGGCATTTTCATAGCCAATATGCGGATTAAGTGCTGTAACCAACATCAGAGAGTTTTCCAGATGACGTTTGATAAATGGGGTGTTCGGCGCAATACCTACGGCACAATTATCATTGAATGACACGCAAGCATCACCGATTAATCTGGCGGATTGTAGGAAATTGGTAATCATCATGGGTTTGAACACGTTCAGTTCAAAGTGTCCATTGGAACCTCCCACTGAAATAGCCACATCGTTGCCCATTACTTGCGCCGCGACCATGGTGATGGCTTCTACTTGGGTTGGATTGACCTTACCGGGCATAATGGAAGAGCCTGGTTCATTTTCAGGAATCAAGATCTCTCCTATTCCAGATCTAGGTCCAGATGACAACATGCGGATATCATTGGCAATCTTCATCAAACTTACCGCCAATTGCTTCAAAGCCCCATGTGTTTCCACAATCGCATCATGCGCTGCCAAGGCTTCAA
>NZ_SLAP01000111.1 GCF_007126775.1 Cecembia sp.
CGGCATGCACGATGGAGTTCTCGATAAAAAATTCCCTGGTATTCAATCCCCCGCAAACTACTCCAGCCAGATAAACGCCGGGCACATTAGATTCCTGATTGGTCTGATCGTAGCAGGGTTGACGCTTTTCGTCCAGGCTCAACTCCACGCCCAATTGATCCAAAAGGGCAAAATTGGGCACATAACCTGTCATGGCCAGCACAAAGTCATTTTCAATAGTGACTTCTCCATTAGGCGTATTGATGATCACTTCCTTTTCCCTAATTTCTTTGACCAGAGCATTCGTAAAAGCCTTGATAGAACCCTCTTTGATCCGGTTTTCTATATCCGGTTTGACCCAGTATTTGACATTGGGATCAACACTACCGTCTTTTAAGACCATGGTTACCTCAGCGCCTTTACGCCAAGTTTCCAAGGCCACATCAACCGCAGAATTACCTCCACCAACTACCAGGATTTTTTGACCGTTATATGGCCAGGGTTCTTTGTAGTAATGGGTCACCTTAGGGAGGTCTTCTCCTGGTACATTCATTAGGTTGGGTAGGTCATAAAATCCCGTAGCCATAATGATGTGTTTTGTCATATATTTCCTTTTCCCGGTAACAATTTCAAAAAGATCTCCTTTCTTATCGAGTGTTTTGACTTCTTCGTATAAATTGATTTTCAGGTTCCAAGTTTTTGCTACCCGGCGGTAATATTCCAAAGCTTCGGTTCGTGTAGGTTTATGGGCTATGGACATAAAAGGTATGCCTCCCATTTCCAATTTCTCCGAAGTGGAAAAAAAAGTCATGTTTAAGGGGTAATTGAAAAGGGAGTTGGTCAGAACCCCCTTTTCCACAATAATGTAATTCAGTCCTGCTTTCTCACATTCAATCCCACAGGCCATACCGATTGGTCCGCCGCCAACTATAAAAACATCTAAAATCTCTTGATTTTCCATGCTTTTACAACAGGTTTAGGACTGCTTCTGTTCCAAAAAGTTCTTTACTTTAAAACTTACTTTAGTGTCCTGGTGGGTTTCTGCTACCTGATCAAATTTTCTTTCCATCATGTCCACTTCTCCAGAATACTTCCAAAGTAAAACTGTCGAATTTACTGTTCCATAATAGTTCCCCACATTGATAAATTGCGCAGATAGCAATTTTTCCTGCTCGGGTGTAGCGCCTGTATCAGGTAGTATTTCCAGAGGACAGGTTTCCTTCGATTGCTGTCCTTTCATCAGACTTAAAGGATCAAAAGAATCAGCAGCAATATGCTTGGCGAGATTTTCCTTTGCTTTGATCAATTTAGGCCAGGGAGTTTCCACCACCGCATTACTCAAACCGTAAAGTCCGGGACTCAATTGGCGCACACCTTCCACCTTGTTGGAAAGGTAATAAAGTCCTTCCTGATCAGCGACAAGCAGGTTAAAACCTTCATACTCCATTTTCTCCTTTTCGATTTCCTCCATGTAGGATTGGGGATCCATCTCCCCTTCCAGGAAATTTTTGACCAGATCTCCTCGGGATTTGGAAAACTCCTGTTTGTTTTTCAGGTCACGGAAATTGGTAATGGCAGCAAAACGGCCATTGGGATGAATGCCCAACCATGTACCACCGGCACGCAGGTCTTTACCCGCATAAAATCCTGACTCCCATTGCTGCAAGGGCGCTGAAGGTCTTTCAAAGAACTCATCCCTGTTGGCCACAAGGATCAATTTGTATTCCGGATGCTTGTTCCAATTAAATGCTAATAAACACATGAAGGCAAATTAATAAAAAAGGCCGAAGAATATCGGCCTTTCATTCAAATTACACCAATTTTGAAACGGATAATTTAGGATAATCTGTATACCCTTTTTCTCCTGGAGTATAAAACGTAGCTTGATCCCATTCTGCTAAAGGTGCATTTTCGGCAAATCGCTCTACCAAATCCGGGTTGGAAATAAAGGGTTTTCCATACGCTACTGCATCAGCCAGCCCCTCCAAGATAAATTGATTTCCCCTTTCCTGATCGAAGCCCGCATTGATGATCAGGGTACCTTTGTAAATTGGCCTGTACCTTTTGGCAATCTCTTTTTCTGCATAAGGAATTTCGGAAATATCATTGAAAGGTTCTGACAAATGCAGATAGGCCAGGTTATATTGATTGAGTTTTTCAATGATGTAATCAAAAGTAGGGATAGTTTCCTCATCCATCGTCATTCCAAAAATGCCGTGAAGTGATGGGTTCAACCTCAATCCAATTCTATTTTCAGGCATTACTTCTTTGATGGTATCAATTACTTCAAATAAGATCCTGGCTCTGTTTTCAATGCTTCCACCATATTCATCTGTCCTTACGTTAGAAGTCCTGTTGAAAAACTGGTGCAACAAATAACCATTTGAGGAATGGATTTCCACACCATCAAAGCCTGCTCTCATCGCATTCTCTGCTGCTTTTTTGTAATCCAGAATGGTTTGTTTGATCTCTTCAATAGTCATTTCCTTGGGTGTTTCAGTGTCTTTGAAACCCTCTGGTGTAAAAGATTTGGAATGTGGATTTATGGCAGAAGGCGCATGAGGCAATTCACCACCATGAAAATCAGGATGGGACATTCTTCCCACATGCCACAATTGAA
>NZ_SLAP01000021.1 GCF_007126775.1 Cecembia sp.
CCCCTGCGACGCAGGTTCATCACAAAAGATATGCAAAGCGAAACATTGGAAAAGAACCTATCAAATGGCTCGTCTCTATTTGTAAAACTTGTCATGACAAAAAACATTGATAATAAAATAATTAAAGAAAAAGCCAAATGAATACATTCTATAAAAGTAATTCAGGCTTAAATACTAAAACAAACGAAAAGTAAAACAAATGAACCAGAATGAACTATCTCAATTATCTGATAAGGAGCTGCTCGAAGTATTAAAGAATAGTAAACCTTCGCCCATAATAGATGCATTTTTTATTGGGTTATTGGTTGGAATAATAATTTATAGTGTAGTTGCTAACTCTTGGGGTTTTCTCTCCTTAATTCCATTATATTTAATTTATACATTCTTGAAAAAACCAAAGAAATACGAAGCTCTTAAAATTGAATTGAAAAAACGAAACTTAGAATAGACGATGTCGGGAATCTGTCAAAATGCAAATTAGAGATAACTAAAAATTACCACTTAATTTGTGGTCATCCAAAAATAATGACAAGAATTGATGGAAATTTTAGAGGTTTAAAACAAAACAAATGCTAAAGAAAATCTTAATTGGGTTGTTCGGAGTGATATTGCTTCTTGGAATAGGTGGTTACCTGTATTATCGATTTGTTCTTTATGTGCCTCCGCTGATTTCTGACCGAGATAGGGCGATGTTGAAAATAATGCCTTTGCCTGCTGAGCTACGGTTGAAAAGTGGAGCATTTGAAGTTACGAAAGACTTTGGCATTCAATTCACAGATCAATCCACAGATCGCTTGGAGCGGGCAGCCGAGCGTTTTAAAACCAGATTGTCGAAATCCACGGGAATAAACTTTTCCGGAACCAGCGGACTTTCGATCGCCTGCGCAAGCCAATCGAGTACCTACCCAAAGTTGGGAGAGGACGAATCTTACAGATTGAATGTAGGTCCGAGGGGTATTGAGTTACTGGCTAATTCTGAATTTGGTGTATTGATGGGAATGGAATCAATCCTCCAGTTGATTGAGGGAACCTCAATACCATCCCTTGAACTAGTGGACTCGCCGCGATTTCCTTGGCGGGGAATCATGATTGATGTAAGCAGACACTGGATGCCAAAACCGGTGATTTTGCGAAATCTTGATGCCATGGCTGCTGCTAAAATGAACGTGCTTCACCTGCACCTTACTGATGACCAGGGATTCCGCGTAGAATCGAAGGTATATCCTAAATTACACGAAGAGGGCAGTAATGGGTATTACTACACACAAGATGATGTTCGTGAGATTATTTCGTACGCTTCTGATCGTGGTATCCGGGTGGTACCCGAATTCGATGTGCCGGGCCATACCGAAAGTTGGTTGATTGCCTACCCGGAGCTTGCCTCGATAGCGGGCTCGTTTTCTTTTGGACGAAAAGCAGGGGATGCTATTTTTACTACGCCTCTCAATCCTATCAGAGAGGAAACCTATGTGTTTATAGAAAATCTATTTACAGAAATGGCTGGGCTGTTTCCGGATGCGTATTTTCATATTGGCGGTGATGAAGTAAACCCAAGTGCATGGGAAGGAGAGGAATTTGATGCTTTTAAGGCTGAGAAGAACATTGTGGATGCGCATGGATTGCAGGCATATTTCAATGCCAGAATGGCAGAAATACTTCGGGAATTAGGAAAGAAAATGATGGGTTGGGAAGAGATTTTACAGCCTGAGCTTTCCAACGATATTCTCATTCAATCGTGGAAAAATCAAAAAACACTTTTTCAGGGTGTCCAGCAAGGCAGCAATGCCATTCTTTCGGCAGGCCTCTATCTTGATCATAAGTTACATGCGGCCAAACACTACGAAGTGGACCCGCTTATCCTGCCTGGAGCAGTGGATATCGAACCGGATTCAGGAAAGTGGACAATGTACGACTTGACGATGGAACTACCCGGGAATACAATGCAAAGCCAACTTGTCATTTTTGACCGTGATCCGGCAAATGTATTCGGGTATTTCGCGATGTCGGATCAAAGAAATGCCTTTAAGGCAGGCACTATCGAAAAAGAACGCATCCGTTTTTCCTTTGATGCAGGTGGTATTGGTACACTTAATTACCAAGGTGATATGATCGGAGATTCGATTAGCGGGAATTTATCATTTGGTCTTCTGAAATTTCCCTCCCGAGGCAAGGTTTCGGGGGGAAGCGGAATTCCAGGATCGGTCATGCCAAAAATAGAGGTCATTAAACCCCTGACATCGGAAGAGGAGAGCAGGATTTTAGGTGCGGAAGCGGCCATGTGGTCGGAAGTGGTTTCAATGAAAACCATTGATTCGCGGATATGGCCCCGCACAGCTGCAATCGCTGAAAAGTTGTGGTCGCCAGCGTCGCTCACCACGGATGTTGACGATATGTACCGAAGATTGGCACACTTCTCAGCCAGGCTGGAGGAAATGGGGCTAAGCCATGTATCCCATGGTGAGGAATTACTGCGTGAAATTGGTGGAAAAGCATATCAGGATCTTAAAGAAGTTGTGAACGTTATGGAAGAAGCAAAATTTTACAATCGACTGGTACCAATCATGACAATGGAAGAGGTGTATCTTCCGGATTTACCCCTTAATACATTGGCTGATGCCGCGTTGCCCGAAAGCGTGGTGGCACGCCGGTTTAACAAAATGGTAGAGCGCTACAAGGATAACCCCAATGAGGAAGACAAACAGGAAATTATTGCTTATCTGGAGAAATGGGCAGGTTCGAACGTTAAGCTTGCACCCTACTTTGAAACAAATGAACGGATGGCAGATATAAAAGGATTGACCGAAAACCTATCCATGATCTCAGAACTCGCATTGACTAGGATGCATTCTGGGGCTAATGAGTATCAGAATCGAGAAATTGCAGATACGCTCGACTACTTGGAAGCCGGAGAAAATGGACTTGTGGTTGCCGTCGTTCCAGGTTTACGAAGCATCCTTGACTAGCGGATATTGTCCTGAGTAACGAACCCCCCGGGTAGCCCAAGCAGCAAAAGAGGGGATTGCAAGGCCGGCTAGTGGCAGGTGAGCCATGGGTTAACATCCCGATCGACTCCGTGTAAGTGAAACGCGGCGTGGTAACTAGGGCGTGCTGAAATCGGAATATACAAAAGCAAAAAAAAGCCCTGATGGATGATCATATCCATCAGGGCTTTTTTTATTATTGATTTTGAGCCTTTCGGCAAGCTACTTTATTACTTTCACTTCAGCCATTTCCCTTACTGCGATAGCAATCCCTTCTGGATCAAAACCAGCATCCCTGTGAAGTTCAATCTGCTCTCCATGTTCAAAAATTTCATCCGGAATACCCAGTCTCTTCACTTGGGCGGTATAACCCTGGTCTACCATCCATTCCAGTATGGCGGAACCGAAACCTCCCATCAAAGACCCATCTTCTACTGTAATCACTTTTTTGAATTTACCGAATACTTCATGCAACAACTCCTCATCCAAAGGCTTTACAAAACGCATATCATAATGGGCAGGATTTAAACCCTCTTTAGCCAATTGTCCACAGGCTGATACTGCATAGTTTCCTATATGCCCAATTGTCAAAATAGCCACTTCTTCCCCTTCCTTTACAATTCTTCCCTGACCAATAGGTATTTTACGCATGGGTGTTCTCCACTCAGGCATAACACCCTGTCCTCTTGGATAGCGAATGGAAAAAGGACCTTGATACTGTGTCGCAGTAAACATCAGGTTTCTGAGTTCCTCTTCATTCATGGGCGCAGAAACCACCATATTGGGAATGCATCGGAAATAAGCAAGGTCATAGGCACCATGGTGCGTAGGACCATCAGCCCCTGCAAAACCAGCCCTATCCAAACAGAATATAACCTGAAGATTTTGCAAAGCCACATCATGGATCACCTGATCATAGGCCCTTTGCATAAATGAGCTGTAAATGTTACAGAAAGGAACCATCCCTTGGGTGGCCAATCCCGCTGAGAAAGTCACCGCATGTTGTTCTGCAATGCCCACATCAAATGCCCTATCCGGCATTTCTTTCATCATGATATTGAGTGATGAACCCGAGGGCATAGCAGGAGTAATGCCCATAATTTTATCGTTATCTTTGGCCAGTTCCACGATGGTATGACCAAATACATCCTGGTATTTCGGGGCCTGCGGTGCACTTGGTGCCTTTTTATAGATCTCACCTGTCACCTTATCAAACAAACCCGGTGCATGCCAAGTAGTTTTATTGCCATTTTCTGCTGGAGCATATCCCTTCCCTTTTACCGTAACACAGTGAAGGATTTTTGGGCCTGGAATATCCCTCATATCTGCCAGTATTTCCACCAGATGATTGACATCATGGCCATCTACAGGTCCAAAGTACCTTAAATTCAAGGATTCAAAAAGATTGCTTTGTTTGAGAACAGCAGATTTGATGGCTCCTTCCACTTTTGAGACTATATCCTGGGCCGAAGTTCCAAATTTGCTGAACTTACCCAAAAGATTCCAAACCTCATCTTTGACCTTGTTATAAGTATGCGAAGTGGTAATATCTGTTAAATAATCTTTCAAAGCCCCTACATTGGGATCAATGGACATGCAATTGTCATTGAGTATAATCAGCAGATTGGTATCAGATACGCCGGCATGATTCATGGCTTCAAAAGCCAAACCTCCTGTCATAGATCCGTCACCGATCACTGCTACATGCTGCTTGCGCTTATCGCCTTTATATTTGGATGCCATAGCCATGCCCAAAGCAGCGGAAATAGAAGTACTGGAATGTCCGACACCAAATGTATCGTATTCGCTTTCTTTCCTTTTCGGAAAACCTGAAAGTCCTCCATAAATGCGATTGGTATGAAACTTATCTTTTCTCCCTGTCAATATTTTATGCCCATAAGCCTGATGCCCTACGTCCCATACCAGTTGATCTTCCGGTGTATTGAGGATATAATGTAGGGCAACGGTAAGTTCGACCACTCCCAGACTGGCCCCAAAATGGCCACCGTAAACAGAAACATTGTCTACAATAAACTGGCGCAATTCATCACATATCTGAACCAGTTGGTCTTTGGAGAATTTTTTGAGATCGGATGGAGAATCGATCTGTTCGAGTAATTTACCGGGTTTGATTACCATTTGCGATAAGTTTCTTTATAAAAGTAATTAACTATCAATTATGCCTAATGTTTTTTAAAAATCCAACTTATGCAAAAACGATGCTTTTGGAAAGTCTTTTTAGTATGCAATACGTTAATTACCTTAATTTAAATATCTTTGGGTTTAATTCTGACACAAAATTAACATAAAATAAATACTATCCAGTGAGTTTTGAGATCAAATTGCCTTTGTTTGAGGGCCCTTTCGACCTGATGCTCTTTTTTATAGAGAGAGACGAGCTGGATATTTATGATATTCCTATCTCTAAAATTACACAGGATTTTTTGGATTATATCCATCAATTGGAAAAAATGGAGATTGAAATCGCCAGTGAATTTATTCTTTTCGCTGCGACATTGATGAAAATCAAATCCAAAATGCTGTTGCCAAGGCCTGAATTTGATGAAAATGGAGAGGAAATCGACCCTAGAGAGGAGTTGATCAGGCACCTTTTGGAATATAAAAAATACAAATCGGTAATTTCTGAACTGGCGGATATGGAAGCGGTCCATTTTTCTAAAGAAAAGCGGGGGAATATTACTTCTGAACTCAAAGAACTTTCCAAGGTAGACGGGGTAGAAGCAGAAATACAGGATTTAGACCTTTATAAAATGCTAAAGGTTTACCAAAAAGTAATGGCCAAATATGCAGCAAGAACAGACGAAACCAAGCATACAGTCGTACAGTACCCTTATACCATCGAACAACAAAAGGATTTTATCCTGCAAAAAATAACCTTTAAGGATAAGGTGCCCTTTTCTGACTTCATCCGTTACAAGCCAGATAAAATTTTTATAATCTATACATTCTTGGCAATTTTGGAACTTCTACAATTATCCATGGTTACCATAACAATTGGTGATGGATTCAACAATTTTTGGGTAGAAAAGATAGCCCCAGTGCCAACAAGCTAGTATATGAAATTAGATAACAAGAAGATTTTTGCCACCCTTAACCCCAATAAGGTATGGGTTCCCATATTGATTGGGCTGGGTATTGTTTTCTTGATGTTTTACCTTGACCCCAGTGTAGACGCAAAAACTTTGAGAGGTATTTTTGATGCCTCGGCTTGGGGGATAGTTTTGGCAATCTTTGTCATTCTTTGCAGAGATGTGGGCTACATTTACAGAATCAGAGAGATCACGGACAGGCATCTTACATGGACAAGGGCACTTTATGTCATCATTCTATGGGAATTTGCCTCGGCGGTCACTCCTTCGATTGTAGGTGGTACGGCAGTAGCTGTTTTCATTTTGAACAAAGAGGGAATCAAGCTGGGCAAAGCCATCGCTTATGTAATGGTCACTGCGATTTTGGACAACCTTTTCTTTGTTATCGGGGCACCGATTATTTTATTCCTGGCCCAAGGAAATATTTTCCCTGAAAGCCGGGTGATGGAAATGAGATTAGGTAGAAGCCTAGAAGTGCTCTTCTGGACCAGTTATGGGCTTTATGCTTTTTATTCCATGGTGATGGCGGCAGCCCTATTTTTCCGTCCAAGGGTATTCAAATGGGTCCTGCTTAAAATTTATTCTATCAAATGGCTCAGGAAATGGAAACATTCGGCCAACGAATATGGTAATCAGATCATTGAAGCTTCCCGCGAATTGGTAGGTAAAAACTATAAATATTGGGTGCCGATTATTCTGGCCACCATCTTTATCTGGAGTTCAAGGTATCTCATGCTAAATGCACTTATTGGATCTTACCAAGCATTGGATCTTTACGAACACGTGATCATATTTGCCAGACAGGTAATCATGTGGATCGTTATGATGATTTCCCCGACACCGGGAAGTAGTGGGACCGCTGAATTTTTCTTCACGCAGTTTTTCACACAGTTCCTGCATGGCTACACTTTTGTCACCAGCATATTATGGAGGTTATTGTCATATTATCCGTATTTGTTGCTTGGCGCCATATTCCTGCCGAGGTGGATTAAGCAGGTATTTTTCAAAAAGAAAAATTAATGACAGCTATTTCTTATTTTTAAACCATGATGCAAAGCCTCAGTATTGAGCAATTGGTCAACCTGCTTCAGGCAAAGGCAGAAGGATTTTCAGAGGGTTTCCTGATTGCGCAGGTAGCCATTGATTCCCGCAATATCCTCCAACCTGATCAAAGTCTATTTGTTGCCCTGAATGGGGCCAAATTCGATGGACATGATTTTGTTGAAGAGGTTTTCGAGAAGGGTGTTCGGGTATATTTAGTGATAAATGAATACAAACCTGATCCTTCCCTTCTCAGCTTTGCCTGTTTTCTCAAAGTAAAGGAGCCGCTGCAAGCTTTGCAAAAATTGGGTGCCTACCAAAGAAAGCTATTCAAGGGGCCATTGATAGGGATTACAGGAAGCAATGGCAAAACCATTGTCAAAGAATGGCTAGGGCAGGTATTATCCCAAAAATTTTCGGTGGCCAAAAGTCCAAAAAGCTATAATTCTCAGGTGGGAGTACCACTATCCATTTTTGGAATAGACAATGTTCATCAGGTGGCAGTGATGGAAGCGGGGATATCCAAACCACATGAAATGGAAGCCTTGGAGAAAATGCTCCATCCGAATTTGGGGATTTTTACCAATATAGGAACAGCACATGAGGAGGGTTTTGAGTCCCAACAGCAGAAACTGGAAGAAAAGGCCAAGCTTTTCATAGGATGTGATTATATTATTTTCAGAAAAGAGCATCGCCTGATCAGCCAATACTTGGAAAAAAAATTCCCAAAGAAAAAATTAATTATTTGGTCAGATGGACTTGGTGGAGATTACAGTCTTACCATCAAAAAAGAAGGCGAAAAGTCTAAAATCCTGCTGATGCGTCCTGATTTATCCCTCTTTACTTTTTTTGTACCATTTACGGACGAAGCCTCTCTTGAGAACATCCGACATGTCATTGTTGCCGCACTGACTTTGGATATGGAGGTGAAAAACATTCAGGAAGGTTTGAATCACCTGAGGGCAGTGGATATGCGCCTCACTTTAAAACCAGGGGCAAATCAAAGCCTGATCATAGATGATACCTATAATAATGACTTGGCCGGATTACGTCTTGCCTTGGATTTCATGAGTGCCCAAAGGCCAAAAAAAAGAAAAATACTGATCATTTCCGATTTGCTTCAGGTGGGCAATACCACGCAGGTATATGCAGAAATGAAACAATTACTCTCGTTTTACGGCATTGACCAGCTTATTGGGGTAGGGCATGACATCCAAACCTTACAGGGCCAATTGGAAATTCCAATGATGTTTTTCTCCGATACGGATCAGCTATTGGAAACCCTTCATCCTGAATTTTTCGACAATGATTTGATTTTAGTGACAGGTGCGAGAAAATTTGGTTTTGAGTATATTATAAACCGCCTTCAACAGAGGATACATGGAACTACCTTGGAGATCAACCTCAACGCCCTTACCCATAATTATAACTTTTACAAAAGCAGGTTAAATCCCAAAACAAAAGTAATGGTAATGGTAAAGGCCTTTGCTTATGGAGGAGGGGCAGAAGAAATTGCCAACCACTTACAACAGCTGAAAGCGGATTACCTGGCAGTAGCTTATACAGATGAAGGTGTAGCCCTGAGAGAAGAAGGAATCAAACTACCTATCATGGTATTGAATCCTGTTCAAGAATCCTTTACCCTTCTTCAACAGCATGAATTAGAGCCTGTGGTCTACAGTCCTGTTTTTTTTAGAGAACTCGCTATGTTTTGCAAAATGCAGGGCAGCGGAATGAAGATTCACCTTGATTTGGATACAGGGATGCACCGGCTGGGTTTCGAAGAAAAGGATTTGGATGAATTAATGTCCCTTATCCTAGAAAATCCACAATTGGAGATAGCCAGTCTTTATACCCACTTAGCCGCAGCAGACGAACCCGAATATGAAGCCTTTACCAGGCAACAACTACAATCTTTCATAGGGATGTGTGATGCCATCATCTCCAAATTGAGTTACAAGCCGATCAGACATGCCCTCAATTCCGCCGGCATTACAGCTTATTCGGCATACCAGATGGATATGGTCCGCTTAGGCATTGGCCTATACGGCGTAGAAGTGACAGGACTTTATGACCAGCAATTGCGCTCCATTAGTACACTAAAAACCACCATATCCCAAGTAAAGCGTTTAAAAAAAGGGGATACCATTGGCTACAGCAGAAAGGGAGTGATGGGTCAAGATGGTGAAATTGCCACGATTGCTTTGGGTTATGCCGATGGCTATGACAGACGGTTCAGTAATGGAAATGGATTTGTACTTATAAATGGTAAAAGAGCAAATGTTATCGGAAATGTTTGCATGGATATGACCATGATTGACGTGACGGGTATGGGAGTCAAGGAGGGAGATGAAGTGATTATTTATGGACCAGGGATATCCCTAAAAGTACTTGCCGAAAGAATCGGCACCATCCCATATGAGCTGCTGACCAATATCAGTAGCAGGGTAAAAAGAGTGTATTATCTGGACTGAGTAATTTGCTGTCAGGAAAAGTGCAGTTTTCAGCAACATGCTTATCTTTGTTCGAATCAATTGATTTAGAAAAGGAATATGTTACTTGTCAATAGTATAAGAGATAATTTTGAAGTTGTGCTTGAAGGCCTTCAAAAGCGTAATTTCACCCATGCGGAAGCAGTGCTTCATCAGGTTTTGGAAATAGAAAAAAGCAGAAAGGAAACCCAATTGGAAAGAGACAATCTGCAAGCTGAATCAAACAGCCTGTCCAAACAGATCGGAATGTTGATGCGAGATGGCAAAAAAGCTGAAGCAGAAAACATAAAAACAAAAACGGCAGCTATCAAAGATCGAATCAAGAGCTTAGAAGAATCTTACAATACATATGAAGAGGACCTTCGCCAACTGCTCTATACCATTCCAAATGTTCCCCATTATTCGGTTGTCAAAGGCAAATCAGCAGATGACAATGAAGTGGTATTGGAGTATGGTGAAATCCCGGAGCTTCCAGAAGATAAACTCCCACACTGGGACCTGATCAAGAATTACGATATCATAGATTTTGAATTGGGCACCAAAATTACAGGAGCCGGATTCCCTGTTTACAAAGGCCGTGGAGCAAGATTACAGCGTGGGCTGATCAATTTCTTTTTGGATGAGGCCATCAAGGCTGGGTACAATGAAGTTCAGCCTCCCATTTTGGTCAATGAAGATTCTGGATATGGTACAGGACAGCTTCCCGACAAGGAAGGTCAAATGTATGAGGCTACAGCGGATAAACTCTATTTGATTCCCACCGCCGAAGTACCCATCACCAATATGTACAGGGATGTGATCCTCAATGAAATAGAGTTTCCCATCAAAAATGTGGGCTATACCCCTTGTTTTCGAAGGGAGGCTGGAAGCTGGGGGGCCCATGTTCGTGGATTGAACCGTTTGCATCAATTTGACAAGGTAGAAATCGTACAGATTGTGCATCCCGACCATTCTTATGAGGCCTTGGAGGAAATGAGTGAATACGTTCAAGGCCTTCTCCAAAAACTGGAATTGCCTTACCGTGTATTGAAGCTTTGTGGCGGTGACATGGGATTTACCTCCTCCTTGACCTATGATATGGAAGTTTATTCAGCCGCTCAGGAAAGGTGGCTGGAGGTCAGTTCGGTGAGCAATTTTGAATCTTACCAGGCCAACAGACTGAAATTGAGATACAAAGGAGATGATAAACGAACCCAATTGGCACACACACTTAATGGTAGTGCCCTGGCTTTGCCTCGGATTATTGCAGCCCTCTTGGAAAACAACCAAACAGAAGAAGGCATCAGAATGCCTGAAGTTTTAATCCCTTATCTGGGTTTTGATATCATTTAAGCTGACGTATTAAAAACATAAAAAAGCCTTTTGAAATAAATTTCAAAAGGCTTTTTTATGAATTCAATTCCTTAAATGAGCTGAAATAACGATTTTATTGGGTTTGGAAAATATAACTTCCTGAACGGTTTCTATTGCAAAATTATCGATGAGTTTCGTAACCCCATGAATTCCCACAACTCCCCTTGTCTGAGAAGTATAAAAGGGGTTTTCAGTTTTGGATTGAAAGCTGATTTGCTTAACCTCTCCTTTCAAATACTCTACAATAATTTTTTTGATCTTCCCTTTTTCACCCTCCTTGAGTTCATGGATCAGGAAGCGCTCGCTTCTTTGCGTTTCATAAGCTTGGGCCAAAGCTGGTCTATTGATATCCGCTTGGATGAAAAATTCAAGCTCTTTCAGCCATCCTTCATATTCAGGAACAAATGTATTGCTCTCTTTTTCACCATTGACCTTGACTTCTTTGAACAAGGTCATGCCGGTTATTTTTTCAGCTTGAACTTCCATGAATTCTTTTAGCGGAAAAAAGTCTGTCTCGGCATTGCCACCTGCTCCATTATTGCCTGTACAACTCCAGCTAAATAAGAGCACTAATAGCATGTTAATAGAAAATTTGACTTTCATATGAAATTGTAGATTAATCTTAAATTAAGTGAAGAATATAGACGGAATTAAGAAACCCGGCCATTGAAGCTATCATTTCAAAAGAATCTCTCCAGTCATTTCTTTTGGTATTTCCAGTCCCATCAGTTTGAGTATGGTAGGCGCAAGGTCTCCCAATTTTCCATCTTTGACATCAAGTCTATCCTGATCGTCCACCATAATACATGGCACCAAATTGGTGGAATGCGCGGTATTGGGACTTCCGTCTTCATTGATCATCACATCACTGTTGCCATGGTCAGCAATCACTATTGTAGTATATCCACTGGCAAGCGCTTGTGTGACCACTTCATTGGCACAGGTATCAACAGCTTCGCAGGCTTTCACAGCTGCCTCAAACACCCCTGTATGTCCTACCATATCTGCATTGGCAAAGTTAAGGCAAACGAAGTCAACTTCCTTCTTTTTGAGTTCAGCACGGATCTTATTCGAAATTTCAAAAGCACTCATTTCCGGTTTCAGGTCATAAGTTGCCACTTTTGGAGAGGAGCATAAAATCCTGGTTTCTCCTTCAAACTCTTTTTCTCTTCCTCCCGAAAAAAAGAAAGTTACATGGGGATACTTCTCTGTTTCTGCTATTCTTATCTGCTTTTTCCCATTTGCTGCAAGCACCTGTCCCAGTGTATTGCTGAGGTTGTCTTTTTCAAATAGGACCTTTACATCTTTAAAAGTCTCGTCATAATTTGTAAAAGTGATGTAATGCAATTTAAGTTTTTTCATTTTAAAATCTTCAAAATCCTGCTGTGTGAGCACCTGGGTAATTTCTCTCCCACGATCTGTTCTGAAGTTAAAATTGATCACGACATCCCCTTCTGTAATCAGGGCAAGGGGCTTATTTTGATTGTTTGCCTGAATAATGGGACGAATGAATTCATCTGTCACCCCATTGGAATAAGATTTTAAAACCGAAGCAATGATGTCTTTGGATTGTTCACCCTCTCCCAATACCAGGGCATCATAAGCAAGTTTAACCCGCTCCCACCTTTTGTCTCTGTCCATGGCATAATACCTTCCTACCACAGAGGCAATTTTTCCAACGGAATGTTGCAGGTGTTCCCTCAGTTCATTCAGAAAGTGAAGGCCGCTCTTTGGATCCGTATCCCTCCCATCTGTAAAAGCATGGATAAAAGCTTCTTCCAATCCATTTGCCTTGGCTGCATCGCAAAGCCCTTTAAGGTGATTGATATGGGCGTGAACTCCACCATCTGAAACCAATCCTATAAAGTGGACCTTTTTCCCGTTTGATTTGGCATAATCAAATGCATTTTTTAAAACGGGATGCGTATTCAGTTCTCCCTCCACAATAGCTTTATTGATTTTTACCAAATCCTGATAAACAACCCTACCAGCCCCAATATTCATATGCCCCACCTCTGAATTTCCCATTTGTCCTTCCGGAAGGCCAACCGCCAAGCCGGAGGCATCCAGTTTAGAATGCGGAAATTTTTCATACAAACTGTCAACAAATGGGGTTTTGGCTTTATCAATAGCAGAAACTTCTGGGTTGGTAGCCAAGCCCCATCCGTCCAAAATCATCAATAAGACTTTTTTCTTCATGGAATTATTTTTCAGGATGTTTTACCACCCAATGTTAAAACTGATTGTAAAAATGAGGATTCTTTGTTTAGTCAACAAAAATCCTTTCGTTTAATTTGTAAAAATACAAAACTATAAAAAAAATTTCTCATTGAGACTGCTCCCCTATTTTTGGCTTAATATTTGATTATGTAGGTCTGCGATGAAAAAATTCCTTTACATAGGACTAATTTTATTTATACTCTTCTCATTGACAGAAGCAAAGTCTACTTTTCTAAGATCAGAAAATGTGAAGGAAGATATTTTACATGTTTTTCAGTCTGGGTCGAGTAAGGAGCTTGCCCGTTTTTTTGAAAACGGAGTGGACATCAACATCAACGGAAATCAGGGCGATTATTCAAGGAATCAAGCTGAGTTGGTGATGCGTGACTTTTTTAAAAAATACCCACCGGTAGATTTCCAGTTGCTCCATGAAGGAAAAAATGCCGAACAAATAGTTTACTATATCGGTGTTTATAAATCGGAAGACATCTCCTTCAAGGTATTTATCCGTGGCAAAAAGGATAATGAAGCTGTGAAATTCTACAGCCTCGATATTGTTAAGAGTTAAGTCAGGCTTTTTTCTTAATTTTATGCTGTGAAAAAACCCAACTATCTCAGTCCGGAGAAAATCCAAATTTTTATCCAACAGGCCTTACAGGAAGATGTAGGGGACGGTGACCATTCTACCCTTGGAGCGATCCCAAAAAATAAAAAAGGAAAGGCGCAACTGATCATTAAAGAAAAAGGAGTCATTGCAGGCCTTGAGCTTGCAAAAATGATTTTCCATCAATATGATCCAGAACTTGAAGTGGAACTGCTGTTGGAAGATGGTCAGGAAGTCCAGCCAGGGGATATTGGACTCACAGTCTCCGGAGCAGCTGCATCTATATTGACAACAGAAAGACTGATCTTGAACTGTATGCAACGAATGAGTGGTATTGCGACAAAAGCGCATCAATTGAACCAACTCATCCAACATACCGATGCCAGGTTAATGGATACCAGAAAAACCACACCTAATTTTAGGCTGATGGAAAAGTGGGCTGTTTGGATAGGTGGAGGCCTTAACCATCGTTTTGCACTCTACGATATGGTGATGCTCAAAGACAACCATATTGACTTTGCTGGTGGTATTGATGCCGCTATTGCACAAACAAAATCCTATCTCAGTGCAAATGGATTAAACTTAAAAATAGAGGTTGAAACACGAAGCCTTTCCGAGGTAGCACAAGTACTTGAAATAGGGGGTATTGATTATATCATGCTGGACAATATGGACTATGCTACCATGAGAAAAGCAGTGGCAATGGTAGCAGGTAGATATCCTTTGGAAGCTTCCGGGGGAATTACAGAAGAAAACCTTAAAGAAGTGGCCGAATGTGGTGTTGACTTTATTTCTGTGGGGGCATTGACGCATCAGGTTAAAAGCCTGGATATCAGCTTGAAGGCTTTTTAAAATTACAAAAGGATCAAAAAAGAGCATGATGTTGTCTATGTACAACAGCATGCTCTTTTTTTAGAAAATTAAGGCTAATTATCAGTCTTTGGAAGCAAAATCAGGATAAGCTTGCATGCTGTGCTCATTGATATCCAAACCTTCCACTTCTTCTCTTTCATCTACCCGGATACCAATACTCCTTTTCAGGGAAAAGAACATGATCCAACTGGTAAGGAAACAGAATGCGCCCACTACTCCTATGCCTATCAATTGAGAGATAACTTGCTGAAAACTTGCGAGATCTCCGAAAAAACCCACTGCCAAAGTCCCCCAGATCCCACCGATCAAATGAACTGAAATTGCTCCAACGGGATCATCTATCTTTATCTTATCAAAAAACACTACTCCCAAAACCACCAATATACCTCCGATAAATCCAATAATGGCTGCTTCTCCTATTCCCATTAAGTCAGCTCCGGCAGTAATCCCAACCAACCCTGCCAGAATTCCATTGAGCACCATGGTGATATCATAAGTTTTAAATTTGAGGTAAGCAGTAAACAAAGCCCCAAAAGCTCCTGCTGCCCCTGCAATTGCTGTGGTAACAAATACCAAAGATACTTCTCCTGGGTCTGCACTAAGCACTGAACCTCCATTAAATCCGAACCATCCAAACCAAAGAAGGAAGACCCCGATCGTGGCCAGGGGAATGCTATGCCCCGGAATTGCCCGCATACCTGATGCCGTATACTTCCCGATCCTTGGTCCTAGGAGGAAGGCACCCACAAGGGCTCCCCAGCCTCCTACTGAGTGTACTATGGTAGAACCTGCAAAATCATAAAAAGGAGTGTCCAAGGTATCCAAAAACCCTCCGCCCCATTTCCACATCCCAACAATAGGGTAACAGATTCCCACATATAGAACAGAGAAAAAGAGGAATGGCCCAAGTTTTATCCGCTCTGCAACAGCACCGGATACAATTGTAGCTGCGGTAGCAGCAAACATCGCCTGAAATATAAAATCTGTGTAAAAAGTATAACCTTCATTATAACTGCTGGTATTCCAGGCCTCAGGCAAAGATATGCCCAGACCTCCTAATCCTATAAAACCTCCTTCAAATGCTTCCCCTGGGTACATCAGGTTAAAACCAATAAAGGCATAGGTGAGCAGTCCTATTGCCGGTATCAGGGTGTTTTTGAAAAGGATGTTGACGGTATTCTTGGCCCTTGTTAGGCCTGCTTCCAGACTTGCAAACCCAAGGTGCATGACGAAAACCAACAAAGTGGCTACCATCACCCAAAGGTTATTGATAGTAAATAATTCTTGATTCATAGGTTTGATTGGTTTGAGGTTTTAAGGAACAATACCCGCTCAGATAAAAATTTCTGTGGGATATTGCACATACTTTGGTTTATAGTGCTATCTCTCCAGTATCATTGTTCCTGATACGGTAAGCACTGAGGGCTTCATAGACAAATATCTTCCCGTCTCCAACTTCACCAGTCCTTCCCTGACTGAGAATACATTGAATAATTTCATCCACGTGCTCATCAGCAGTGACGATTTCAATCTTCGTCCTTGGAATATAGGCCGGCTCATAGGCCACCCCTCGGTAGGTCTGTGGCTTAGGATGTTCCATTCCCATACCTTTTACCTCATAAAAGGTGAAGAATTTCACCCCTAGCCCAGCGATACATTGATGTATCTCTTCAAATTTGGATGTTCTAATAATTGCTTCAATTTTTTTCATTTTAGACAATTTTACATAGGGTTTAATAGGAAATACCCGCTAATCTAAAACATTTATTACAAAAAAGTAATTTTTGATTTATTTTTTAACTGAATTTTAATTGATTTTCATTTTATAAACAAAATAGAGACGCTAAAACACCCTATTACTTCTTAAATCATGTTTTTATAATTGATTTTGGTTTAAATAACAAGCAAGCCCTCTATCCATGGTAGTTTATTAAATAAAATGGACAATGGCTTTTCAGAAAGTAGGAAAAAACTAATTTTGGGGTTGATTTGAAAAATTGAGACATGAAAAATAAACCAACACTTTTGGTACTTGCGGCTGGAATGGGCAGCAGGTATGGCGGGAATAAACAGATAGATGGGTTTGGCCCTAATGGCGAGACCATTTTGGAATATTCAATTTATGATGCTATTCGGGCAGGTTTCGGCAAAGTAGTGCTTATTGTAAGGGAGGAAATACTGGAGGTCGCCAAAGACTTGCTGGTACCGAAACTGAAGGACAAAATTGAGCTTGATTTTGTACTTCAATCCATAAACAGCTTTGTACCTGATGAATTTAGAAATCCAGAAAGGGTAAAACCCTATGGCACAGCACATGCCGTGCTCTGTGCAAAAGATGCCATTGCTGAGCCTTTTGCGGTTATCAATGCAGATGATTTTTATGGAAAAGAAGCATTTGAAATTTTGGGCAAGTTTTTAAGTGATGGTGTACAGCCGCAATTGCATGCCATGGTAGGATATGCGATTGAAAATGTTTTATCCAAACACGGTACCGTCAGCCGGGGGGTATGTACGATGAATGCGGCCAACCAATTGATCGGGATGGTTGAGCGAACCTCTATCGCAAAGGAAGGTGATAAAATTATCTCAAGAGGAGAAGGAGAATCACTGGAAATTGAGGAAGGAACACCTGTTTCTATGAATTTCTGGGGCTTCCATCATGCAGTTTTTTCTGATTTAGAACTGATGTGGAAGGAGTTTTTGCCAGCCAACAGGGAGAATCTCAAATCAGAGTTTTTCATACCCACTGTAGCCAATAACCTGATAAAATCCGGAAAAGGAGCATTTGAAATATTGGAAGGTGGTAAAACCTGGTTTGGGGTAACTTATACAGAAGATAAACCTGTGGTCATTGAATCATTAAAAAACATGCATGAAATTGGGGAATACCCCAACAAACTTTGGGGCTGATCCAATGGGAAAGGGGGGAGGAATTCCTCCCCCAATTTTATGATCATCCAATCCGTTTTAAGAACCTAATGCCTCCATCAAAACATTATAAGCCTCATCTCCAGGCCTAGGGGCATTGGGACTGATCAGCTTGTTGTCTTTGCCAATAATTAAATACCTGGGAATGCCCCAGACTTTAAAATACCGCATGATTTCCGCTTCAAAACCTTTTCCTGCAAAAAGATGCACTCCCCGCATGGGGTTTTTTTCCAAATATTTTTTCCAAGGCTCTTGATTTTCATCAATGGATATATACATTAAAACCACATCCTCTTTTTCTCTTAATTTTTTCTCAAAAGAAGGGGTTTTGGTCTTGAAAGTATTGATACAAGGGCCGCACCAGCTTGCCCAAAGATCAAGGTAAATAATTTTATCCTTGAATTCAGACAACGATCTGGGATTGCCTTCCATATCAAGAAAAGAAAAATCCTCTACTGCTGCACCTTCCCTCAGTTTTTCCAGGGAAATAAGGGTAACCTTCATGCTTTCGTAAAAACGGGAATCTGGATAAGCAGTTTTGAAGCTTTCTGTCATCGCATTGATGGCGTCATAACTTTCATTGAGCATGGCCATTTCATTCATGATATAAGCAGCCCGGTAAAGTTCTAAAATTGGCGCCTCTTCAGAATAAATATAAGTCATAACTTCTGTATTGGGCATGCCAAATGGAATTTCTAAAGCAGCATGAATACCCATGATAATAGCCCTCGAATTATCTTCATTGAGTGAGTTTAACGTTTGATCGTAGCCCATTTCAAGAAGAAAGGTTCTGAAAAATCCTGTCCTTGCATCAGTATCCAAATCCGCTGCCCTATCCAGGTAAAGCTCTCCCAATTGAATCATCATGGTCTGGGTAAACTGAGTGCCTTTTTCTTTCTCTTCATCTGTCAACTGGCTTCCGTAATTGGCCTGGATTTCATCGAAATCCTTTTCCACTCCTTTACAGAAATCAATAAACACTTCCTTTGTAGGCAGTTCTTCCACATCGTAAATTACTTCAGAAACCCTGCTGTATAGATCTTCCTGTATAAGTTTTTGAAGTGCATTCATGTATTGCGTATAAGAAGCTGATGGACCTTGCGCAAAAAGCGGTAGATAAATAACAAATAGTAGCAAGGTGAAATAATATTTTCTCATATACATGGAAGATTTTGTTTTTAGGAATTACATGAATTAACGGACGAATATAATATCTAGATGTATAATTCTTATTAATTTTGAAAACATAAGCATTCACCAAAAAGACCGAATCATGAAAAAGCTGTTTTTCTCCTCATCTTCATTTGGAACTGATCTGGCTTTATTGCTGCTAAGAGTGGGGTCAGCGTTGATGATGATTACCCATGGATGGGCAAAAATATCAGACTTCAGCGCCAGACTGACTACCTTTAGAGATCCTATTGGACTTGGGCCAGCGCTTTCCCTTCAGGCCACCATTTTTGCAGAATTTTTCTGTGCAATATTATTGGCTCTTGGTTTTATGACAAGGCTTTCCTTGATTCCTTTAATATTTACAATGTCGGTTGTGACCTTCCTTGTCCATGCAGATGATCCTTTCTCCATTAAGGAAAAGGCCCTGTTATTTCTTTTAATCTTTTTTGTACAATTTCTTATGGGGCCAGGAAAATACTCTTTGGATGCTCAAATAAGAAAGAGAAGAGGCGGTTATTGATCCATATACTTCAAAACTCCTTCTTTAACCAGAAAAAAACGGGATTCGGAATTAATCTTGCTCAAAATCTCTTTGGAACGTTCTGGTCTGGCATCGGTAATAAATAATTGCCCAAAGCGATGATCTGCTACCAATTGCATTAATTTTTGAATACGATTGTCATCCAGCTTGTCAAAAATATCATCCAATAGTAAAATAGGTTTGGTCTTTTTATGGCTGAGAAAAATCTGGAATTGTGCCAATTTAAGGGCTATAACAAAAGATTTTTGTTGGCCTTGGGATCCGAACTTCTTAAGTGGATAACCTTCTAATTCAAAAACAAAATCATCTTTGTGCACCCCCATATTGGTCCTTTTGAGCAAAAAATCCTTCTGGGCTGCACTTTGAAAATTCTTCTCGAAATTTTCAAAGAGGCAATGGGTATCATAAGTAATCCCAATTTCTTCCTGATTATCGGATATTTCTGCATAATAAGCCTTGAGCAATGGCTCATATTCTGTGATAAAGTTTGCCCTTTGCCAAGCAATCTCAATAGACAGCTGTATAATTTCCCTGTCATAGACTGCAATGAAATTTTTATCCCATCTCCCTTTTTCCGCAAATTGTTTAATCAGTGCATTTCTTTGTTTGAGAAAATGCTGGTACCTGACCAGACTATCCAGGTAAGATTTACTGAGCTGACACAACATATTGTCAAAAAATCTCCTTCTTTCTTCACTGCCATCTTTGATCAGCATCGTATCATCAGGAGCAATCATTACTACGGGAAGCAGTCCAACATGGTCGCTCATCTTCTCCACTGCCTTGCCACTTTGCAGCAACTGTTTCTTTTTCCCACTTTCAAAAATACAGCGGATTTCTAGTTCCTTTCCTTCCAGATCAAAATCTCCGAAGATGGTAAAAAATTCTCTTTGGTGCTGTACGTTGAGGTTATCCATCCCATTGATGGCACTTTTAGTCAGGCATAAGTAATGTATTGCATCTAAAAGATTGGTTTTTCCACTGCCATTAATTCCTACGAAACAGTTGATCTCTTCCGAAAATTGCACCTCTGCTTTGTTATAATTCTTAAATTGTTGTAAGCGGATATTTTTGAGGTGCATCTTGCAGAAACTGTGGGGTTTTTGACTATTTTCGCATTTGGACTTAAAATTCAGCCCATTTCATTATATTTGAGGCCTAATTTAGCATATTTTATATTAAACGATATGGCAAAAAAGAGTACTGCAACCAAAGCAAAGGTTAAATATTCCAAAGAAACTTATGCTTATTGGTACGAAAGCATGCTGTTAATGAGGAGATTTGAAGAAAAAGCAGGTCAACTTTATGGACAGCAAAAAATCAGGGGATTTTGTCACTTGTATATAGGTCAGGAAGCTTGTGCTTCCGGAGCTATTACCGCCTTAGAAAAAGACGATAAATGGATCACTGCCTACCGTGATCATGCCCACCCTCTTGGTCTAGGGACTGACCCGGGAGCAATTATGGCCGAATTGTACGGAAAAGCTACGGGCACAACCAAAGGCAAAGGTGGTTCCATGCACATATTTGACAAAGAAAGAAATTTTATGGGTGGCCATGGCATCGTTGGTGCACAGGTTCCTATGGGTTTGGGCATTGGCTTTGCTGAAAAGTACAAAGGCACCAAAAACCTTTGTATCTGTTATATGGGTGATGGGGCAGTCCGTCAGGGGGCTGTACATGAAGCCTTGAATTTGGCCATGTTGTACAAGACTCCGGTAATATTTGTCATAGAAAACAACGGCTATGCCATGGGTACTTCTGTGGCGAGGACTTCTAATGTAACAGAATTGTATACTATTGGTGAGGCTTATGATATGCCTTCATTCCCTGTAGATGGAATGAATGTAGAAGCCATACATGAAGCCGTTGCTGAGGCAGCAGATCGGGCAAGAAAAGGTGATGGCCCAACGCTATTGGAATTCAGAACTTACCGTTACAAGGGGCACTCCATGTCTGATCCGCAGAAATACAGGACACGCGAGGAAGTAGAAGAATACAAAATGAGGGATCCCATCGAACAAGTCAAGAAAACCATCCTTGATAATAAAATCCTTACAGAAGAGGAAATTTCTGAAATTGATGCAAAGGTTAAAAAACAGGTAGCTGATGCCGTTCAGTTTGCTGAGGACTCCCCATGGCCAGATGGTCAGGATGCATTTAAGGAAATCTACATGCAGGAGGACTACCCCTTTGTGATGGAATAAATAACAATCGGCGTAAAATCAGCTATAAATTGTGTAATACACATTTGCGGCTGGTTTTTTTATTACTATTTGTGAATTAATTAAAAGCCTTATATTTGCGGGCGAAAAATTTGACATAATGGCCAAAAAACAAACGAAAAAAGCTCAGGAAGTTGAATACGAGCTTTTGGAAAAACCGGAAGAGATTGCAGGTAGATTGGAAAGAGGCGAAGCTTTCGTCAAGAAGAACTCCAAATTATTCGGAGGCATTCTGATTGCTGGCATATTACTTATTGCCGGCGTGCTTTACTTTCAGATCGACAGGCAAAATAAAAACAAAAAGGCACAGGCTGAAATGTTTCAGGCCGTGTACTATTTTGAACAGGACAGCATTGACTTTGCTTTGAACGGCGATGGTTCAAATCCTGGTTTCCTTAAAATAGTAGACCAATACAAGGGTACAGAAGCTGCTAACCTTGCCAATTTCTACCTTGGTTCGATTTATCTTTCCGAAGGTCAATTCCAGAAAGCAGCAGACCACCTCAAGAAGTTTTCAGCAAAAGATTATTTTGTTCAGGCCAGAGCCTTCGCCCTCTTGGGAGATGCCCAAATGGAATTGGGAAATACCAAGGAGGCAATTGCTGCCTACAAAAAGGCGATTGACCATAAAGAGAATAAGCACTTTGCTCCGAGATACCTGAGCAAATTGGCTATTGCCTATGAGGAAGCTGGTGACATAACAAATGCCATCAAAACCTATCAAACGATAGAAGATAAATACTTTGAATCTTTCGAATATACAAATGCACGAAAGCACAAAGCCCGCTTGGAAGGCCTTGCCTCTAAGTGATGCTACATGTAAGTACGCATTGATAGAAGAGTAAGGCCTTAATGGTCTTACTCTTTTTTATTTACTATACAAACCAAAAAACATGGCAACTTCTTTAAAAAGTCTGAGTCAATATACAGACAAAAACATAACAGACATCTCAACTAAAAAATTTGGTATTGTGGTATCAGAATGGAATGACCAGGTGACAGAATCCCTTTTCTCAGGCACAGTGGATACATTATTGAAACACGGTGCCAAAAAAGATAATATTTTCAGAAAAAATGTTCCTGGTTCTTTTGAGCTTACTTTAGGAGCCCAATACTTGGCCCAAATGGAAGAAATTGATGCGGTCATCTGCCTTGGGTGCGTCATACAAGGAGAAACCCGACATTTTGATTTCATCTGTGATGCTGTTGCCAATGGAATCACGCAAGTAGGGCTAAAGTATAACAAACCTGTCATTTTTGGTGTTTTGACGCCTAATGACATGCAACAAGCTTTGGACAGAGCAGGGGGAAAACATGGAAACAAAGGCGATGAAGCCGCCATCACTGCTGTGAAAATGCTTGGATTTTAAGCTTTTACTTCTCAAACCTAAAAAACACCCATTATGAAAATAATGAAGTTTGGGGGAACCTCAGTAGGTAAACCCGAAAGAATGCATCAGGTAAAAGACCTGATCATTCACGGTAAAGAAAAGAAGATAGTGGTACTCTCTGCCTTATCAGGAACTACCAATGCTTTGGTGGGGATAAGTGATGCATTGGCGGCAGCCAACAAAGAATTGGCCAAAGAACGCATAGATACCCTACATCAACATTATCAGGTTTTTTACAAGGATCTCTTGCAATCAGAAGCAGGAAGGTCAAAAGCTGAAAAGATCATCAAGGAACATTTTGAATTCCTGAACATTATCCTAAAGATCTCATTTAACGAGGCAATAAGTAGGGATATCCTTGCCCAAGGAGAATTGCTTTCTACGAAGCTATTCTACACCCTCTTGCAGGAATTGGATATCCCGGCAGTATTCCTTCCTGCCCTGGACTTCATGAGCATTGATGAGAATGCTGAACCAGAACTGAAAAAAATCTCGGAAAAGCTAAAAATTATCCTGGCCAACTACCAAGAAGAAAACATTTTTGTGACACAGGGATATATCTGTAAAAACCACAGAAACGAGGTAGACAATCTCAAGAGAGGAGGCTCGGATTATTCGGCATCTTTGATTGGTGCAGCTATCAGTGCGGATGTAGTGGAAATATGGACTGATATTGATGGCATGCACAATAATGATCCAAGGATAGTGGATAAAACAAGGCCGATAGCACAACTCTCTTTTGATGAAGCAGCTGAATTGGCTTACTTTGGAGCTAAAATTTTGCACCCTGCTTCCATTTGGCCCGCCCAACAATACAATATCCCTGTTAAATTGCTCAATACCATGGAGCCCAATGCGCTGGGAACCACCATTACAAGCAAGGAACTGGGAACCGGAGTCAAAGCGCTTGCGGCAAAAGATGGAATTACAGCCATCAAAATTAAATCCAGCAGGATGTTATTGGCTTATGGCTTTTTGAGGAAAGTATTTGAAGTATTTGAAAAATACAAGACATCTATAGACATGATCACCACCTCAGAAGTGGCAGTTTCAGTGACAATCGACGATTTAAGCCATTTAAATGAAATCGTAAGGGAGTTGGAAACCTATGGCCTGGTGGAAGTTGATAAAAACCAAACAATTATTTCTGTTGTAGGAAATTTGATCGCAGAATCCAAAGGTACCCTGGCAAATATCATGGACAGTTTGACCGATATTCCTATCAGAATGGTATCCTACGGGGGAAGCAGGCACAATGTATCTCTTCTGGTAGATGCAAAGTACAAAAATACAGCATTGCAAAACCTGAACATAGGTCTATTCCAGTGGTAAAAAAAGCCTCCAAGCAAACTTGGAGGCTTTTTTAGGCTATTTTCATCAATTTGAGTTCCCCTTTTCTTTTGACGATTTTTAGTTCAAAAAAATGATTGATGAACGCTTTGCACTGATTTTCTGACCAATCAGCCCTAGTGTCTGTGTCATACAGCAGGGTTATTCTCAGCATATTTTTAACAAAAGGTTCATACTGACCCATTTCTCTCAGCCAAAAACTCAATTGATGATACCAATCTTCTTTAAATTTTTGGACATGACTTCTTCCATCAAAAAGAAGCTCTAGTTGGTTATCTCCATGCTTGTAACGGTATACCCCACACAATTGCCTGTAAATCATACGCAGCCTTTCTTTAGGAAAATGATGGCTATCCAAGATGATTTCAAAAGTGGAATCCATCAACATCAATGGGTTATACAGTTGTGTATAAGAACGTTTCAATTCAAAAACCATCAGATCCAACATTTCTTCCTCCATCACCGATTGGGCTTGACGAAGAATGTAATTTTTATCTAACGGAAACAATTTTTGAATCATAAACCATGAATTGCATCGCAATTTAATCTTTTCCGATAATTTTTTAAAATTTTATCCTGAAATGATATCCTCAATGGCCGTTTGAACCAAGTCCGCCTCAAAACCTCTCCCGATGAGGTATTGCTGCACTTTATATTTTTTTTTCAAGCTTTCTGCCTCATTGGTCAGTTTCCACTTTTTATTTGCCTGTTGTAAAAGGATTTCCCAATATTCCTCAGGATCGATCTCCTTCATTCCGGATTTGATACAATTTGGGCTTATTTTTCTCATCTTCAATTCCTGTAAAATTTTATTTTTTCCCCATTTTTTGAGCTTGAATTTCCCTCTTACGAATGAAGCAGCAAACCTTTCTTCGTTAAGAAACCCATCTGCAATCAAGGTTGCGATAAGGTCTTCAGCCTCGTCACCGTAGACTCCTCTTTCCGCCAATTTACTCCTCACCTCTTCCTGACAGCGCTCCTGATAAGCGCAAAATGCAGCTATCCTTACTTTGGCTTCCTGAAGGCTCCAAAGCTTTTTAGGCCGATCCATTCCATATTCTTTTCGTAGGTAGGACATTTTATGTATTTTTGACAGCAAAGTAACCCATCGTGTTATTTTTTTCAAATTCAATCATCAAACCATTAAACATCATGCGCAAAAAAATTGTAGCCGGAAACTGGAAAATGAACTTAAATTTCGAAGATGGCCAAAAGCTTACTTCCGAAATAGTAAATATTTTAAAAGACGAAAATGATAAAAAAGTAACAGTCGTTCTTAATCCACCATTTGTTCATCTTTACCCCGTAAAAAAGTTGATCGGTGATACACCTAATCTTTTTCTTGGTTCACAGAATTGTTCAGATAAGTCCTCTGGCGCTTATACCGGGGAAGTTTCTGCCGCTATGCTGGTATCTTTTGGTGCCGAGTATGTTATTATTGGGCATAGTGAGAGAAGGGAGTATTTTAAAGAATCCAATCAACTCCTTACTGCCAAAACCAGGCAGGCTTTAGAAAATGGGCTTATCCCAATATTTTGCTGTGGTGAACCGTTGGACATAAGAGAAGCTGGTACCCATGAAGCGTATGTAAAAGCGCAATTAACGGAAAGTCTATTTGGGTTTACTGAAGAAGAAATATCGAAAGTGGTCATTGCTTACGAACCAATCTGGGCAATTGGAACTGGAAAAACGGCTTCTTCCGAACAGGCACAAGAAATGCATGCTGCTCTTAGGAACCACTTTGCTTCCAAATATGGGCAAAACGTCGCTGACAACCTTTCCATACTTTATGGGGGCAGTTGTAACCCTGGCAACGCCAAAGAGATTTTCTCCAAAGCAGATGTGGATGGTGGCTTGATAGGTGGGGCTTCCCTCAAATCAAGGGATTTTGTAGAGATAGTGAAATCCTTTTAACTTGTTAAATGCAATATCTGGAGTTTAAAGTAGGATGCCTGGAAGCATTTAGAGAAATACTGATCGCGGAGTTGGCAGAGGTAGGCTTCGATTCCTTTTTGGAAACAGACGAAGGTTTTGATGCCTACATAGAAGAGGGAATTTTTGATAGGCTTGGTTTTGAAGAAGTGATCCAAAAATACCAGATTGAGGCCAAAATCACCCTTAAGGAAGGGAAGATGGATAAAGTCAATTGGAATGAGGAGTGGGAAAAGCACTATGATCCTATTACGGTAGGGGACCAAGTCTATATCCGGGCCTCTTTTCATGATCCAAAACCGGAATTTCCTTATGAAATCCTAATCAATCCAAAAATGTCCTTTGGAACTGGCCATCATGCAACCACCTATTTGATGATATCCCATCAATTGGATATCGTCCATCGGAACAAAAGTATATTGGATATTGGGGCCGGAACAGGAATTCTTGCTATTATGGCTTACAAATTGGGGGCAGAAACTGTTGAAGCATTTGATATTGACGATTGGTGCGTAGAGAATGGAAATGAAAATTTTGAACTGAATGGCATGAAAAATGTCAAAATGGGAAAGGGAACCATAAGGGAAATCAAACCTCTGGGTCCATTTGACATCCTACTCGCCAATATCAATAAAAATGTCTTACTGGATGAGATGGAATTATACAGTAGCTTGGCCAAAAAGGGAGGACACCTGCTTCTTAGTGGTTTCTATGCACATGACAGGGAAGATATTGAAAAGAAAGCCAATGCTTTTCAGTTTAAATTAGAAAAAACAACAGTAAAAGATAACTGGGCCTCCATGGTCTTTGAGAAAGTATGACAGAATTGATCATTTATGCCCTTTTATTTCTCTTACTTATTGCCCATACCTTAATGGCTTCAAAAATGTACAGGGCTGTACATGAAAACAAGACCTTGAGCTTTCAGGAAAAAAATGACTGGAAGCTCAAGGCATTGCTTTTCCCCGGATATTTTTGGGGAAGGTACAAAAGAAGCCTAAAATAGCACTATTTTTCGAAAACTATACCGTCAGGTTTGGCTCCCAAATTTTCAAGATATATGCTGATATCCTTGACCATTTGGTCAGGTCCACATACATAGAAATCTTGGGAATAGTCTTTAACATGTTTTTTTAGAAACTCCATATTGATCATTCCATATTTATGACCTTCTGAGTTTTCCTCAGCCAATATGGATACAAAGTCCTCTCCTAAAGTCTTATAGAAAAAAGATTCTAAGATTATATCCTTGCTTGTTTTATTGGCAAAGAACAATTTGTTCCCTGTTAGGTCACCTTTTTTTTGAAGGTCTTTAAAAATGCATATAAAGGGGGTAATCCCTGCACCTCCTGCTATAAAAATGCCTTTTCCCTTATACTGTATCGCTCCCCATGCATCTCCAATCAAAAGTTCATCTCCGATGACCAAACTGTCCATTTTCTGGGTAACTCCATCATGGTCCCTGTAAGACTTGATTACAAATTCCAAATGCTCCTCCTCTGGCAAAGAGGTAAATGTAAAGGGCCGTTTTTCAGCCTTCCATTCTCTTTGATTTACGGCCATTTCAGTGGCCTGTCCAGGGGAAAAATTATAATTTTTTGGCTTATCGGTTACAAACTTTTTTACATCATGGGTCAATGAAAGTATTTCTCTAATTTTTATTGTGTACATCATTCATAAATCAATTGGTCCTATATATACCAACGTGACACAGGAATTTTGTTCAGAATCCAGTCAAATTGATTCATTAAATGGGTAAAATTGAAAAAACTTCTCAATTCAACTTTTTCTCTTCAGTTGGTTCGATAGCTTCCAAACCCTCATTTGAGGTAAATGGATTAGATTTTCTGATCAACCCCGCAGGAAGTTCGCCTTCTGTAGATGCCACTGTAACACAGACCGCAGCATCTCCCGTTACATTGACTACTGTTCTGAACATATCCAGGATCCTATCCGGGGCAATGATGAGTGCAACGCCGGCTCCTGGAACTCCAATTGCCTCCAACACAATAATCAACATGATCAACCCTGCTCCGGGAACACCAGCAGAACCAATCGCCGCCAAGGTAGCAGTAAGTACAATAGTTAATTGTTGGGAAATACTTAAGTCCATGCCTAATGCCTGGGCAATAAAAACTGCAGCCACAGCTTGATAGAGGCTGGTACCATTCATATTGATTGTAGCTCCCAGAGGGAGAACGAAGCTGGAAACCTCTTCAGATACGCCTATTTCTTCCTCTACCAATTTCATTGTCACCGGAAGTGTGGCAGAACTGGAAGATGTTGAGAACCCAAGCAGCATTGCGGGTCTGAGGGACTTAATAAAATCTCTGAATGAAAGCTTAGTAAAGGACTTCAACATCAGAGCATATACTCCGACAATTACTAAAAATAAACCTCCAAGTACAACCAGGGTATACTTCAGTAATGCAAGTAACAATTCTACTGCAGATTCAGGATTTTCCCCTGCTATCTCAACAATCAAAGAAGCCATTAGGGCAAAAACACCATAAGGGGCGAGTAGCATAATGTACTCGACGATTTTGATGATCACATCATTGAGGGCATCAAAGAAGTCAGTAAATGTCTTTGCTTTGGCTTTGTCAATTTGTAACAATGCAATCCCTGCAATAATAGCAAAAAAAACCACTTGTAACATGCTTCCATTATCTGCCGCCGCAGCAAATAAGTTTTCAGGAACTACATCTATTAAAGGTTGCAAAGGGCCTTGGTCTCTGATATCTGCAGCCTTGCTTGCCTTTGAGCCAGCCTGGTCATCAAACTGGGTCATTAGCCTATCTCTGGTCTCCTGCGGAAGTTGTTCCCCAGGTTCAAAAAAATTAACCAACAAAAGCCCAATACTGATAGCAATGATCGTAGTCAGCAGATAGGCCAAAATGGTTTTACCCCCTATTCTGGACAATTTGGATATATCTCCCAAATTCGCAACACCAACAATCAAAGATGCAAGAACCAATGGAACTGCAATCATTTTCAATGCATTGATAAAAATCGTACCTGTAGGTTTGATGTATTTGACTGTAAATTCAGGTGAAAACCCGAATTGAATGACCACCAAGCCAAATATCAAACCGAGTACCAAACCTATGATGATCTGGGTATGTAATGGTATCTTTTTAAGCATGTTATATAAATTTATACAGATAACTTATTCGTACGACTTATCAAAAGGTAATCAGCTAAAACCAAAGCAGCCATAGCCTCTACTATGGGAACTGCCCTGGGTACCACACAGGGGTCGTGTCTTCCTTTTCCGGAAACGGTAACTTTTTCTCCGGCCTCGTTGACTGAATCCTGATCTTGCATTATGGTAGCCACCGGTTTGAAAGCAACATTGAAATAGATGTCCTCACCATTGGAAATCCCTCCTTGAATGCCCCCGGAGAAATTGGTTTTGGTCCTCACTTTTTTGCCATCCTGGTAAAAGGCGTCATTATGCTGGGATCCTCTCATCTGTACTCCCTGAAAGCCGCTTCCATATTCGAAGCCCTTGACCGCATTGATGCTGAGCATGGCTTTACCAAGCGCTGCATGTAACCTGTCAAAAACGGGTTCTCCCAATCCGGCAGGCACGCCTTTGGCAACACAAGTAATGATGCCTCCTACAGTATCCCTGCTCTTTCTTACTTCATCAATGTAGCTGATCATCTGCTCAGCAGTTGCTTCATCCGGGCACCTGACAATGTTTTCTTCTGCCTTAGACAGATCCATATCATGGTAGTTTTTTTCCAGTTTTAGTCCTCCTACTTGGGATACATAGGCCTGAACTGTAATTCCGGAATGTTTTAAAAGCATCTTGGCAATGGCTCCTCCTGCCACTCTGGCGGCTGTCTCTCTGGCACTGCTCCTTCCTCCTCCTCTATAATCTCTGATTCCATACTTTTCAAAGTAGGTATAATCAGCATGTGAAGGCCTGAATTTATCCGAGATGTGACTGTAATCTTTGCTTTTTTGGTCAGTATTCATGATGACCATACCAATTGGTGTACCGGTACTTTTCCCTTCAAAAACACCCGAAAGCATCTGGAACTCATCTTCTTCTTTCCGCTGTGTGGTGATTTTGGACTGTCCAGGCTTTCTGCGCTGCATTTCCCTTCGAATAAAATCCTCTTCAATTGGGAGGCCTGCAGGACAGCCTTCCACCGTAACCCCTAAACCCAAACCATGGGACTCCCCGAAGGTGGTAATCTTAAATATTTTTCCAAATGAGTTACCCATTTCCTTTTCTCATAATCATAACGGTCAATAAAACTACTGACGCGACCAACAACAAATTAATAAATAGCGAAAAATAATACTTATATCTCTGGTATGAAAGTTTATTGCTTTCTACTTCAATCAGATCATATATTCCTCCAAGCCTTTGCTTAGAAATGGCCTGATTGACTTTTGAATCCCCTTTTACCTGAATCACTGCACTTGGCCTTAAAGTATCATATTTTGCCAATACTGGATTGAAGTAAATCCATTCGAAATGATCTGAAAGCCGCACTTCTCCAGGCTCATTGATGGTCAGGTAGTAGTTGAACTCCTTGACTCCTCTTATTTTTCCCATTCCCCGATTGATTTGCTGTCTCACATTGGGATCAAAAGTATTGAGCTTTTGGATTTGGCGGGTTCTTGGAGCAGAAATCGAATTGACATTGCCCTCTCCACTGATGCCAAAATTGTAAGTAAATCCCTCTCCTGTTTCCACTTCCAAACTGCTGATATTTTCACGCAACTGAAATACTCCAACGCTGACTTCATTTCGTAAGGGGTGCTGAGGGAGTGGCCTCACTTTTACGGTCTTAGCTGAAGAATAAAAGGTTTTGAAGTCCTCTAGTCTGTTACTCCCAAAAAAGGTAGGATTTCTTGCTACCCTGTATTTGATCATCTCCCAAGAAATCTGGGGGATAATAATCTCTCCATCCGAAAAAGGAAAAAATGTAGCTTCATATACTTTATATTTAATCCAGTTCTTACCACTTAGAGTTACCCGCTCCGGCTGAATATTTGTTATGTTGAAATTTTCTTCCCAAGCATTGCTTGGCTTCATTTTTTTCAAAATTTCATCCAACTGTCTACCAGGTTCATAAAACTGAAAAGGAGCCTGGTTGGTCTCCGACATGTAAAATGCCAGACTAACATTAAAGCCCTCCCCTACAAATACTTCTGACTTGTCAACTGAGCTGGCAAAAAAAGCATCATCTTCTATTTCAATAAATTCTGGTTCCTCCCTGTCTCTACTGCCAAATAAGTCATCAAAAGGATCAAAAACCCCTTGTCTCTGGCTTGTGCGGGTATCTCCCACCGTGATTTTTTTCCCGGGTGAGTCATAGCTATTTCCATTGATTTTAACAGAAAATTTCTCAAGAATGAATTCCCCCTTTCTAGTAGGTTTATAATATTGAATAATACTATTGGTGCTTGTGACTTGCCCATTAATAATATTCATGGAAGATGATTGTGATATCCCTTGCTTCTGGAAACCTATAATATCCGGAAATTCATCATAAGACTTAATTCTATCATTGGCAATAGTCACTTTGACACTGAAAGTTTCATTGAGACCTATTTCACTTGGCCCCAATTCAATGGAAACCTCCTGTGCCATAAGCCTGAAAGAAAAATTAAATAAAAAAGATACCAATAATAGGATGACGCGCGTTCTAATCATGTTGATGTCTGATCTTATTGGTCGCAAATTAACTTTATATTTTAAACGCAACAAACCTTTAATAGTATCGTATTCATGGTTGTAGTTGTTTTGTCACATAATAAACCCTAAAATTCTTTGAGATATGTTAGAATACGTTAAAACAGTACTCATGAAGGTCAGTTTTGACAAAAGGCTTTTCGAAAAAGAGCTGAGAAAAGCTTTGAATTTATTGCTTCCTGCAGAAATTCAGGAATTCAAAGAATGGTGTTACCGGAAGTTTTCAAGCAACTATGAACCGGTGCTTAACAAATACTTCGTGAGTTTGGCAGGTTAAAACCTTAGTCCCCAAGGTGGGACTATTTTTTTTTATAGAATGGGATGTCTTTCAAAATTTTTAGCCCTGTCAAATAGGAACCTGTAAGTCACTAGTCTTCTGTTCTGCTTGGCACCCAGATTTTTGGAAATATTCAGGATTTTTGGATTAAAGTCTCCCTGCCAGTTTAACTCCAAATTTTTATAATGCCTGGTCCTTTTGATTTCTTTTTCTGCTTCAACAATCATATAATAATCCACTCCCTTACCTTGAAACTCAGGTACGATTCCGAATACAATTCCAACAAAATTCCTGTTTTTACCAAAAGTTTTCAAAAAGAAAAACTTGATTTTTTCCCAAATCCCGAATTTGCCGTCCAGGTGTTTGATAATCTGATTGATGTCGGGAAGGTTGATCCACATGAGAATAGGCTCCTCTTTGTAGTAGGTAAACCATATCAGCTTCTCATCTAAAATCGGTTTCATGGATTCAAAAAGCTTCAAAGCATGTTGGGGACTGATTTCTTTGTTGCCTTCGTGTTTTGCCCAAGCCTTGTTATAAACTGTACTCAAGTCCCTGGCAAATTCAGGAAGTTTATTCTTTTTGAGATGCTTTACTTTGAAATCCGGATCTGAAAAATAATTGGCATGGCTCTCATAAAATTTAGAAGACAGTTGATTTTCCGCATTGGCAACATCAAGACTCCAACAAATCTGATTGTAGAATACCTCAAAACCGTACTTTTCAAACAGATTTTGATAGTAAGGAGGGTTGTAATTCATATTGTAGATGGGTTCATGAAAGCCCTCCACTAGCAAGCCCCACCATTTGTCCCTATCTCCAAAATTAATTGGGCCATCCATGGCCATCATACCCCTTTCAGCCAACCATTGCTTGGCCTTGTCAAAAAGCAAATCAGCAGCTTTTTGATTGTCAATACAATCGAAAAATCCAATCCCTCCTATTGGACCCTTATCTCCTTTGTTCTTGTATTTACGGTTGATAAATGCCGCTATCCTTCCCACAAATACGCCATTTTCATCCTGCAATAGCCAGCGTATAACTTCACCCTGCTGTAGAAATTTATTTTTGGTTTTATCGAAAACAGACAGGACATCTTTGTCCAAAGGTTTTATCCAGTTGGGATTACCACGGTTCATATGATCATGGACCTTTAAAAATGCTTGTTCCAAATTTTTGGAATCAACTTCTATCAGCTTCATAAGCACAATTTTTACCAAATTTACAAAGTTATCCCAGTGATTTTTTCACCCTAGGCAATTGATGAAAAATATTTCTCCCTAAAGTTTAAATAAATGATTTTTATAACATCTATATTTATTTAAATTATTTGTAATTCATCTCTATTCTTTTTCTAATTTACATTTGAAAAATAAATATTTAGCAGAAAATAGAAACATATTTGTTTCATGCTGTACCGTTCTATTTTTGATTCTCACTAATTGTGTAACAGTATCTTTTGGCCAAAAATCAGATTATGTCATCCTCAATGATTCTATCTACCGAGAAGGGAAAATACTGAGTCTTCCAAATGCAAATAATCAAATGATTACTTTCAGGTTGACTTCTAAAGTCCCCCCTCAAAACCTTGGAATAGACAGTTTAAATGAGTTTTCCTTTAAAAACCGGAAGTTCTTTAGAAAACAAGTGGAATTCATCTTTGAGAATCAACCTGTTTTTTTGGAATTGCTCGCAGAAGATGCGGAAAGCAATAAATTATGGAAGCTGAATGGAGAAACACCAATTTACTTAATCGAATCTAGTAACGCAATAATTCTGTTGGATGAGCAATACCAGAAGTCCTTAGAAAAAATTTTAAGTAATGCAGAAGTCAGCCAACTTATCAACATTACTCCAATGAAGGAATACCCTTTGAAGTATCTCTTTGAAACTGCTAAAACGATACAAAAGCCGAGAACTTTTACCAAAAGTTTACGGGTTTTACCGCACATTGGCTTTAACTTGATCAACCTTAAAGTAGGGGTTCCTGGATTAAATAATCATCTGCAAGTGAGTAGTACTTCTGCTTCCTTTGGAATCAATTCAGAGTTATTTATAAATTTTAACAGAAACATTTCTGTCAATTTAAATCCTTCAATAGTTTTTGTCCAAGCATCAGATTTTGCTGTTTTTGAAAATGGGCAAGAAAGCATAGAAACGGACATCACCATCTCTTTGGATCAGCTTCAGGTTCCTTTGACTATCAAATACTATTTGGAAATAAGTCCAAATAGAAGCCGCGCTTTTTTAGAGAGCGGATATGTATTCGGGAAATCCATAAAAAATAATGCCAATTCATTTCAGGGACGTATTGTGGGCAATGAGGTATTTACCTCGAGAGAAGTTTTTCAATTACCTGATATCCACCAAGGGATTGTATTTGGTGCAGGAATTGAAAAATACTTGAATAACCACAATGCTATAAACCTGGGAAGCAAGGCTTTATTTTTAAATGGTGCCACTTCAACGATGACACAGTTTCAATTTTTTATAGGCTATAAATTTTAAAAGCTATGACAAAGAAATTCTGGTTATGGATAATTATTGGGGTTTTCATCCAGGCCTGCAGCGAAGATGAAACCTTTACACGCAGGAATTATCCATTTGTTGAAAGTCTCGATATTCAACTGGTGGATAATACAGGGGCAAGTGTAACATTTAATGTACGGCAGAATGGCACAACAGCCAATACCCTATTTGGGGTGGAATACACGGAAATCCAAACTGGTACGGTAGATGAGGAAACCCGTCGTTACAGAAGTATTGAAAAAACCGGAACGATTTCAGACGGGATCCAATCTGTAAGGATTACACATGATATAGAGGCTGGCCAACAGTATCAGGTACGTCCATTTGTAAAGTCAGGCAGTTTTACTGTGTTCGGTTATCCAATGGTCTTTTCAAGTCTTGGGGGACTAGCCCCAGAAATTCTGGAGATTTCCAATAAAATAATATTTGGAAATACTGAGATTGAAATATCAGGTAACTATTTCAGCACTATCCTCGAAAGAAATATCGTAGAGATCCCAGGACTGGAAAATATATTCGAAATAAGTATTATAGAAAGTTCTATAGAAAAGCTGAAAATTCGCCTGACCCAAAAGCCTCTTGTTCAACTGCCTGTAGAAAACATTAAATATGATCTCAAAATCACTGTTGCAGGCAAAAATACCACTCTTACTGAAGCATTTTCAATTGGATTTCCTAAGATTGAGGAAGTGAGCCCTTTAAAAGGTCATGTGAGTTCAAGATTTAATTTAGCTGTAACTGATATCATGGGCCTCTTTAATAATCAATTGAATTTCAACAAAATCGATTCCTTTTATCCAGAAGAGATTTCGCCATTGACAAAGCAGGCTTCATTCTATACAGGTGTTGTACCCAACCTACCAGCAGGGTCCTATCAGTTATCCATACAAAACCAAGAATACATCAATGAATATGATCAACCCTTTGAGGTATTAAACAGCTGGCCTGTATTTCTTCAAGATTTTTCTCTTCCTTCTTTTGAATTCCAAAAAATTCAGGTGGGAAGGGATGTGGTATTTATGGGAACTGGAGGCTGGACTGAAATTTCTTCTTTGGGTTTGGACCTAGGTCAAATGAAAAGCTTTACCGAATTTGAGGGTATCTATTCCCGTAGAAATCATTTGTTGACAGCAGGACAAGATCGTTACATCTACTTTGGATTAGGAACTCCCCTGTTAAGCTCTGAAAGTTTAAAAGATTTTTCGAGATTAGATATCCAAAACAATATTTGGGAGAAACTTCCGGATTTTACACTGGAAAATTCCAGTATTTCCCATTCCTTTGAATTTCAAGGAAATATAGTCGTCATACCTTTTAATTATAGCAATTTTCAGGTATTTGATGTAAATTCTAAAAATTGGAAAGAAAGTGATCAAGTAATTCCATCCCTACTAAGGAATGCCATTTCCATTACTTCAAGAGGAAATGAAATTTTCTTTTTGATAAAAGAAGCAGACATCAAAATTTATAAATTCATTCTAGGTCAATCACCCACTCTAATAGGAACATTATCCACGGATTCCAACACGGATCTTAACAGAAAGGCAGAAATAATCGAAGCCAACAATAATATTTATACAATCCTTGGAACCAGTTTGATATACAAGCTCGATAATCAGACCAACAATTTGATCAGAATCCAGTCCATCTTCGATAGCATCAATTCCAACATTATGCCTCTTAAAACTTCAGAGGGACTACTTATGGCTTTTCCGGTTCACCCTGCATTAAATGTTGAAAAAAGAATTATCTATAAGCTACAAATCGAAGAATAATGGACTTTAGGGGATATATTTTAGCTGTTATTCTTTTTTAGAAAATCCACATTACGCTTCAAGCCAGAATATTTGGTTCTTTTAAGCGGAGATTTTTTAAAAACCCTTGCAAAAGTTTCTTCGGTGATTTCTTCCCAGTCTGCCTTCGAGAAATCAAGAATGTCAGGATGCGGATCAAATCTGGGTTCTTTATGGGCTATGGAAAACTTATTCCAAGGACAGACATCCTGACAGATATCACAGCCAAATACCCAATTTTCAAACATGCCTTTCACCTCCTGAGGGATTTGGTCTTTAAGCTCTATAGTAAAATAAGAGATGCATTTGGAACCGTCTACTACTCCGGGTTGAACGATTGCATCGGTAGGACAGGCATCAATGCAGCGTGTGCATGTTCCGCAGTAATCTTTGACCATTGGAGCGTCTGGGCATACTTCCAGGTCTATGATCAATTCTGCTAGGAAAAAGAAACTCCCCATTTGTCTGTTTAACAAAAGGCTATTCTTTCCTTGCCACCCTATACCGGCTTTCTCTGCCCATTGTCTTTCCATAACGGGAGCTGAATCCACAAATGCCCTACCTCCTATTTCCCCTATTTCTGTTTGGAGATTTTGAAGCATTAATTTGAGTTTATCCCTTATTACAAAATGGTAATCCTCCCCATAAGCATATTTTGCAATTTTGTAATCCCCTGCATTCTCAGGAAGTTTTTTTGAAGGATAGTAATTATAAATCAGACTGACAACTGTTTTTGCCCCATCAACCAGTAATCTTGGATCCAGTCTTTTATCAAAATGATTGGCCATGTAGGCCATTTCTCCATGGTAATTTTGTTTTAACCAAGCTTCCAGCTTTGGGGCTTCTTCCTCCAAAAAGTCTGCTTTGGCAATACCACAAAAGTCAAATCCCAAGCTTTTAGCCTCGGCTTTTATGATTTTGGCATATTTATCCGACTGATTGGTCTGCATGAGTTATTCGAACAAACTTCCTGTACTTCCTCCAAAATTGGGTTTGATTTTAAGATGGTTATAAGCCAATTCGGTGGCCATTCTTCCTCTTGCGGTCCGCTTAAGATACCCTTCCTGAATTAAAAAAGGCTCATAAACTTCCTCAATGGTTTCCGCTTCCTCCCCACAGGCTGTAGCTATGGTTCCCAGGCCTACGGGCCCCCCTTTAAATTTTTCGATGATGGTCATCAGTATCCTGTTGTCCATTTCATCCAAACCATTTTCATCTACATCGAGGGCATCCAAAGCCATTTTGGCAATTTCCAGATTGATTTTGCCATCACCTTTGATCTCTGCAAAATCCCGGGTTCTCCTGAGAAGCATATTGGCAATCCTTGGTGTTCCACGACTTCTTCTTGCAATTTCAAATGCGGCCACATCATCAATTGGAGTCTGTAAAATACTGGCAGACCTTCCCACAATATCTGTTAACAATTTGGCATCATAATATTCCAGACGGGAATTGATACCAAAACGCGCACGAAGTGGAGAAGTCAGCAAGCCGGAGCGGGTGGTTGCTCCTATAAGGGTAAAAGGACTAAGTGAAATTTGTACTGACCTCGCATTTGGCCCTGAGTCCAACATTATATCGATTCGGAAATCTTCCATGGCAGAGTACAGGTACTCCTCTACAATTGGGTTCAAACGGTGAATTTCATCGATAAAAAGTACATCTCCTTCTTCCAAATTGGTCAAGAGCCCCGCCAAGTCGGAGGGCTTGTCCAAAACGGGACCTGAAGTAATCTTTATCCCTGCTTCCAACTCATTGGCAATAATATGGCTCAATGTAGTCTTTCCCAAACCTGGGGGGCCATGTAAAAGCACATGGTCTAAAGGCTCATTTCTTCTTTTGGCCGCCAATACAAATATTTTCAAGTTCTCTACGATCTTGAACTGACCGGTAAAATCGTCAAAACTCAATGGCCTCAAGGCCTTTTCTACTTCCCTGTCTGAGGAATTCAATTTTTCCTTATCACCGCTCAAATAATCTTCTCTCATACCTTATGCTTCAGCAATTACAAAGATATAAATTTAGCGCAAGGCAGAAAGGAGTAAAATGCGTATACCCTAATATTGCAATATTGTTGCATTTTTTATGGATTGGAACTTTATTTGGAAAATATCCATTAACTTTCGAGAAAATTACAAGATTAGATGAGAAGTAATGCCAATAAAAATATAATTTATTCCATAGTATTGCTCTTGTTGGTGGCTATTGTCTATTTATACAGACAAAGTAATTCGGCTCCTAAGGCAGAGTCCACAGTTTTAAATCCCAATAAAATTACGCTGACTGGGAACACTATGGGGACGAGCTACAGAATCGTTTACCTGGACGAAGAAGCAAGAAATTTTCAGCAAAGTATAGATTCTCTTTTACTTGTTTTCAACCAGTCGCTATCCACCTATATTCCGGAGTCTGAGATCAGTCGCTTCAACAAAGGTGATTCTCTCATATATGATTCTCCTTTTTTCTATCCTGTTCTCGTTTCCAGTAAGGAGATTTTTGAGGTGACCGAAGGAGCATTTGATCCCACTGTAGGTCCCTTGGTAAATTTATGGGGATTTGGGCCGGAAGGACCCCAACTCAATGACAGTATAAGGATCGAACAGCTTTTACCTTTGATAAATTTCGACAATATCATATTTGATGAAAAGCGGGTAAAAAAGGGTAAATCAGGTATTAAATTAGATTTTAGTGCCAATGCAAAAGGTTATGGTGTGGATATTTCGGCTGAATTTTTATCCAGCAAGGGGATAAATAACATGTTAGTCGAGATTGGGGGAGAGTTAGTGGCAAGAGGAGTAAATGAAAGCGGAGAGATATGGAAAGTAGGGATAAGCAGACCAGAGGAAGAAGAAAGACAAGAAAACCTATACAGTGTGATTGCACTTCATAATAGAGCCATGGCTACTTCTGGCAATTACCGGAATTATTATGAGATCGATGGTAAGAAATTTTCCCATACCATTGATCCTTCCACAGGTCGTCCGGTAAATCATGGATTGCTGAGCGCTACAGTTGTAGCCGATGATTGCATCACAGCAGATGCAATAGCCACTGCCTTGATGGTTCTGGGTACAGAAAAAGCAATCGCATTGCAGCAGAAATACGGTGATTTTGAAATTTTTTTGATTTATAATGACGCGGAAGGAAATATTGGCTCCTATGTCAGTGAAGGTCTTGAACCCTTTCTTTCTTTTGTCAACAATTAACAGGCAAAGACCCAAAAAAGATGGTATTAAACTTTATCCTTTTATTTGCTACAGCTATGCTTGCCGGAGGATTGGCGTATTTTATTCCAAGTTGGGAAGAGCGGTATTTTAAACTTGTTCTTGTTTTTGCAGGATCTTATTTGTTTGCCATCACAGTGCTTCACATCTTACCCGAATTGTTTATGGATGCAATTGATGCTCCAAAAATGGGACTTTATATTCTTGTTGGGTTTTTTCTGCAGCAAATTCTTGCCCTTTTTTCTACGGGAGTTGAACATGGACATATCCATCATCCCAGTCATCAGCATGCGGCCAATGCAGGCGTATGGACCATCATGATAGGCCTATTTATGCATGCTTTTCTTGAAGGGACCCTCTTAGGGAATGAAGGTTCTTTATCTGCCCACCTGCATGATCATAGTGGGCATGATCACCACCATCACCACCACCATGGAAGTAATAATTTGCTCTTTGGAATTTTGTTGCACAAAGGACCAGAGGCATTTGCACTGGTTGCAGTCTTGATGAGCTCCTTAAAAAAAAGGTGGATTTTTGCTTTGCTTACCATATTTGCGCTTGCTTCTCCTTTGGGTATGTTATTGAGCAATTACCTTTACGAAAGTAAAATCCTAGGTGGTGGAACCATGAATGTTTTCTACGGAATCGTTGCGGGCAGTTTCTTGCATATCTCTACCACCATTTTCTTTGAAAGCAGCCCAGATCACCGATTCTATTTGAATAAAGTGATTGTAAGCATGATTGCTTTTGCCTTGGCCATTTCTCTTGAAATGCTTCTCTAGATTTTTTGATTCTGATTTTGGAAAAATTCATTATTTTATTTTGTTTTAGCAGACAATAAACAAAATCGTAGCTCTTTTTGCTAATATGATATACTTTCGCTAAATTTATATATAAAACACAAATACGTTTTTATGGAGAAGCCATTCTGCCCCAAATGTGACCATACCAAAATTGTTAAAAGTGGTGTTGTAGGAGGAAGGCAGCGGTTTAAGTGTAAAAAATGCGGTTACCATTTTACAGTCAATAAACTGGGAAAGTCCATCGATAAGTATTATGTCGTAAAAGCTTTACAACTCTATGTGGAAGGTATATCTTATAGGGAAATCGAAAGAATATTGGGTGTAAGTCATGTCTCTGTCATGAATTGGGTCAAACAATACAAAATCAAAGCCCCTGAAAATTACGATTACCGGCCTACTTATAAAGTGCTCAACCACACAGAATTGGTCAAATATATGGCTCAAAAAGAGAATTTAACAGATACAGGCATGCTGATTACAGAGCTAGGAGACAAATTCATGATTATTAAATGGGAAAGGTTCAGAAACCGTTAAACCAAATATAATTTTTTAACTATACTTATTTAACATTTATATACAGCCGTTTTTTCATTCACCAATCTAGTTCCCAAATTAGATTCCACTTGTTGTTCGGGCCCGACTTCTATAGTCAATAACAACAAACCCAAAAACCATGAAGTTTAAATTGAAATGGCTATACAGCTTTATAGGCATTGTTCTGTACTGTATACCCTCCTTTGGTCAAGACACCCTGTCTACTTATATGGCAGCCAAAGATGAGATGTTTGTAGCCCATGAGTACAAACCACTCACCCTAAAACTTTCTGAGGACGGCAGCAAATACATACGTTTTCTGGTTTGGAACCAATTGTGGTTGCGTTCTACAGAAAATAATCCCGGAACCCTTGGTGTAGATGGTCAGCCTAAGGATAATTCCTTTGATATTGGTATCCGAAGGGCAAGATTCCTAGCATATGCGCAAGTTTCTCCCCGCTTTTTGGTGCTTACCCACTGGGGAATCAACAACCAAACTTTTACCAATGGAGGTGTACCTGGAGGAGGGCTGACGGGAAACCCTGGAGGCCTACCGGTAAGCGTAAATCCTGAAACAGGCGTGGGGACTGCCAATGGCATGTCCGCCAAAAAACCCCAACTCTTCTTCCATGATATTTGGACGGAATTCAAAATCCTGAATGAACTTTATTTAGGTACAGGTTTGCATTATTGGAACGGAATTTCCAGAATGACCAGCCACAGCACTTTGAATTTTATGGCCATTGATGCACCTATTTTTAATTGGCCATTGATAGAACTGACTGATCAATTTGCCCGGCAGTTTGGAATTTATGCAAAAGGACAGGTTAAAAAATGGGATTATAGACTGGCACTTAACAAACCTTTTTCAGTAGGCAATGGAGGACGATTTGATGAAGGCAGGCAGGTTCCAATAGCCGCCAATATAGTCAATGATAACTGGGCAACACAAGGTTACATCGCTTACCAATTTCTGGAAACTGAAAATAACAAGTTGCCTTTTTTCGTAGGTTCTTATTTGGGATCCAAAAAGGTATTCAATATTGGAGGAGGTTGGCACCACCATGCAGACGCCACCATGTCAAGAGCTGCTGATGGAACTGCCAACCTACATGATATCAAGCTTATTGGTTTAGATGCATTCCTTGATATTCCACTAAACCCTTTGACAGGCACGGCACTTACCTCTTATGCAGTATTCTACAGCTATGATTTTGGTCCCAACTACATGCGGAATGTAGGAATTATGAATGTGGGTTTTGGAGCAGGATCTACCCAAAACGGTCCTGGTAATGCACAGCCAACTATCGGTACAGGAAATATCTTCTATTCTCAAACGGGTTTTCTCTTACCCAAAAGTATTCTGGAGGACCATGGCAGAGTTCAGCCATTCGGTGCAATCACCCATAAAAACTTTGAATTGTTTGAAAGCAGCTCATGGCAATATGACTTTGGTTTCAATTATTATATGAATGGCCATCAGGCTAAAATAACCTTACAATACAGCAACCGTCCCCTATTTGAAAATTACCGAAAAAGTGGATCTGCTGGAGAACTCATTCTACAAACACATATTTTCTTATAAAAACTAATAACCCAAAATACAATGTCTGAACAAAAACTAAAAATGAAAGCCTACTGGAAAAAGAATCTTAAAACGCTTCTCATCCTATTGGCAATATGGTTTCTGGTATCCTTTGGATTCGGAATCCTATTGGTCGAACCTTTGAACACCATCCAATTTGGTGGATTTAAACTGGGTTTCTGGTTTGCACAACAAGGTTCAATTTACACATTCGTAGTATTGATCTTCGTCTACGTGTACCGCATGAACCAATTAGATAAAGAATTTGACGTCAACGAAGAATAACCACTAACCAAACTACAAACATGGAAATCTTAACTTGGACATATATATTGGTAGGTGCATCTTTTGCAGTCTACATTGGAATCGCAATCTACACCAGGGCAGGTTCTACTAAAGAATTTTACACAGCAGGTGGTGGGGTATCTCCTTTGGCCAACGGAATGGCAACAGCAGCAGACTGGATGTCGGCAGCTTCTTTTATCTCTATGGCAGGGATTATCGCCTTTTCAGGCTATGATGGATCGGTGTACCTGATGGGCTGGACAGGAGGCTACGTACTGCTGGCCTTACTCCTTGCCCCATATCTTAGAAAATTTGGGAAATTTACAGTGCCTGATTTCGTGGGAGACAGGTATTATTCCAACAAAGCACGCGTGGTAGCAGTAATCTGCGCCCTCTTTATTTCCTTCACATACGTAGCAGGACAGATGCGTGGGGTTGGGATAGTTTTCTCAAGATACCTTGAGGTGGATATCAACACAGGCGTAATAATCGGTATGTGTATTGTCTTTTTCTATGCCGTATTGGGTGGTATGAAGGGAATCACCTACACGCAAGTTGCCCAATACTGCGTACTGATTTTTGCTTACATGGTTCCTGCAATTTTCATTTCTATGCAGCTCACAGGTAATCCCGTTCCACAATTGGGTTTTGGTGACTCCGTAGCCGATGGCACACCACTTTTACAAAAACTCGATGGAGTGCTGTCAGACTTGGGTTTTGCAGAGTATACCTCCGGAAGAAAGGGAATGGCAGATATATTTGCAATTACACTTGCGCTTATGGTGGGCACTGCAGGCTTACCTCACGTGATTGTAAGATTCTTTACGGTACCTAGGGTAAAAGATGCCAGACTTTCAGCAGGATATGCACTTGTTTTTATTGCTATCCTATATACTACTGCTCCGGCAGTAGCTGCATTTGGCATCTACAATGCCATTGATACGGTAGCTGGACAACCTGTGAATGAGCTTCCGGAATGGGTAGGCAATTGGCAAAAAACAAACCTGATCACAATTGATGACAAAAACGGAGACGGAATAGTACAGTACACGCCTGATTTAGCGACTAACGAGATGAATATTGACCGTGATATTATGGTATTGGCAAGTCCGGAAATTGCCCAATTGCCCAACTGGGTAGTAGGTTTGGTTGCCGCAGGAGGGATGGCTGCCGCACTTTCTACGGCTGCAGGTTTACTACTGGTGATTTCCACTTCTGTATCCCGTGACCTATTCAGGACTTTCAAACCAAACATGACAGAGAAAAGAGAGCTTTTGATTGCACGTATTTCTGCAGCAGGTGCGGTGGGATTGGCAGGTTACTTCGGCGTAAACCCTCCCGGTTTTGTAGCAGAAGTAGTGGCATTTGCCTTTGGACTTGCGGCAGCATCCTTCTTTCCTGTCATTATAATGGGAATTTTCTCAAGCAGGATCAATAAAGAGGGTGCAATTGCAGGAATGGTTTCTGGCTTGGTATTTACTATTCTTTACATCACCTACTTCAAGTTTGGCCAAAACCTCTTGAATCTTCCTCCTGAGGCGGTATCTTCTGACAAATGGTGGTTTGGTATTTCTCCCGAAGGGATAGGTTCTATTGGTATGCTGATCAACTTTATCGTATGTTATCTTGTATCCAAGGCCACACCTGCACCTCCACAGGAAGTCCAGGATATGATTCAGGAAATCAGAATTCCAAGAGGTGCCGGTAAAGCACACGATCATTAAATAAAGGTTGATGATAAGGTAAAAGGGACTCTGGCAGAACAAATGTCAGAGCTTCCCTTTTTTCAATAAAGCAAAAACCGTAATTTATACTTTCATAGATCTGTAAAATGAAAGCAAAAGCGAAAGGCCAATATTTGTGGGTATTGTTTTTTTTGGGATTATTTCTGTTGAATTATCCCTTGCTGTCCCTGTACAATATTCCGGAAAAATGGAGGGGAATCCCCCTGCTTTTTCTATTTCTCTTTATTTTCTGGGCATTGATCATTGCCTTGACTTACTGGATTATCAAAAAAACAGCTGCTCCAAAAAATGCTGAGTAAAGGTTTGATCATAGCATTTACTTTCGGCTATCTGGCCTTGCTTTTTGCCATTGCTTTTTTTTCGGAGCAATCGGCCAAAAGAGGGAAAAGCTATGCGACCAATCCTTATATCTATTCCCTTTCCTTGGCTGTTTACTGTACTGCCTGGACCTATTATGGATCTGTGGGCAGAGCAGCCACAAATGGGCTGGAATTCCTTACCATCTATATTGGCCCTAGCTTGGTTGCCCCACTTTGGTGGATCATCATGCGGAAAATCATTAGGATCAGTAAAGTCCAAAGAATTTCCTCTATAGCAGACTTTATTTCCAGCAGGTATGGGAAAAGCATTTCATTGGGCGGTGTAGTAACCGTCTTCTGTTTAATCGGTATCATCCCCTACACCTCTATTCAGATCAAAGCTGTGGCCACTTCCTTTGATATTCTCCAGTATTCAGATGCGCCACTTCAGGCATTTCAAGTTCCCTTCTATCAGGATACAGCTTTCTATCTGGCTTTGGGACTCGCTTTTTTCACCGTTCTCTTTGGGACGCGCGATGCAGAAGCAACAGCCCAGCATGAGGGTATGGTGGTAGCAGTGGCTTTTGAGTCTTTGTTCAAGTTGATCGCGTTCCTTACAGTTGGAATATTTGTCACCTATTTTGTATATGATGGATTCAGAGACATTTTCGATCAAGCCAGTTTGAGGAATTTCGAGTATCTATTTTCCCTGCAAGGAGAAAATAGCGCTTCTGAATGGTTCTGGATGAGTGGTCTTTCAATGATGGCCATCTTGTTTTTACCAAGGCAATTTCAAATGGCGGTGGTAGAAAACAGCGATGAAAAGCATCTGGACAAAGCCATGTGGCTTTTTCCCCTCTATCTTTTACTCATCAATGTGTTTGTATTTCCTGTAGCAATAGGGGGCTTAGTACATTTTTCAGATGCCAATGTGGATGCAGACACTTTTGTTTTGGCCTTGCCCATTGCTTACAACCAGAATTGGTTGGCCATTTTGGTTTACCTTGGCGGTTTTTCTGCAGCCACAAGCATGATCATTGTCTCCACAATTGCCCTTTCCAATATGGTGAGCAACAATCTGATCATCCCCCTTTTATTGCTCAATCAAAAGTTCAAAAGCAAACTCCAAAATGAATTGGGTGATAAAGTGATTTGGATCAGAAGAACAACTATTTTTTTGATCATCTTCTTGGCCTATATCTACTACAAAGAAGTATCAGGGCAGTTTTCTTTGGTTTCCATAGGCTTGATTTCATTTGTAGCTATCGCGCAGTTTGCTCCTGCAATTTTGGGGGGAATATTTTGGAAAAATGGTGCAAGATTAGGAGCACTCTGGGGAATCATTGCAGGTTTTACAATCTGGTTTTTCACTTTGGTGATACCTACCATTGTATCTGCAGGTTACCTACCCCAAAGCTTGATGACAGAAGGTCTTTTTGGAATTTCAGCTTTGAAGCCATATAGCCTGCTGGGAATGGAAAATATGAGTTACGTTACCCATGGCTTGTTTTTCAGCCTTTCCTTAAATCTCCTCCTATATATCGCGATTTCCCTTTTCACTGATCAGACTTCCAAAGAACATAATCAAGCCTTGGTCTTTGTAGATATCTTCAAATACAGTACCACATTGGACAGCTCCATTATTTGGAAGGGACAAGCTTACCTGCCAGATCTCAAAGCTTTGCTCCATAATTTTATCGGTGAAGAAAAGGCAGAAAAAGTATTTCACCAATACCTCAAGCATAGTGGCAAACCTTTAAGCTCCAACAAGTATGCTGATCCAGAATTGGTCAATTATTGTGAAAGGGTCCTCTCCGGTATCATCGGATCGGCTTCTGCCAGGATCATGGTAGGCTCTGTGGTCAAAGAGGAAGAGATCAGCATGGAGGAAGTGTTGGGAATCCTGAAGGAAACCCAGGAGCTTAAATCACTCAACCTACAATTGAAACAAAAGAGCAAGGAACTTAAAAAGGCTTCAGAGAAGCTATCTGAAATGAATGAAGCACTCCGATTAAATGATATGCTCAAAGATGAATTCATATCCACCGTCACGCATGAAATGAAAACGCCAATCACCTCCATTCGGGCTTTTTCTGAAATTCTTTTGGATGAAGATCTGCCTGAAAAGGATAAAAAGAGGTTTCTCAACATCATCATTGATGAAACTAACCGAATGAGCCGATTGATAGACCAGGTACTGGACCTGGAGCGCTTTGATTCGGGAAGACAAAAGCTTAACCTCGAAAAAACAGATTTAAAAATATTGATATTACAGGCTGCGGACAGCATGTTACAAGTATTCAAAGAAAAAGGATTAAAATTTGAGATCAAGTTGGACTTCGGTGAATTGGAGCTTATCATTGATGAAGACAGGATTAAGCAGGTAATTTTAAACCTGCTATCCAACGCTTCTAAGTTTGCCAAAAGTAAGGTGATCTTAGAAGCAAGATATGAAGGAAATGATCATTTCCTCATCTATGTCAAGGACGATGGCAAAGGAGTTCCGGAAGAAGAGATTCCTTATATTTTCGACAAATTCTTCCAGGCCAAAAACCAAACGAGCAAGAAGCCCATCGGCAGTGGACTGGGTTTGGCTATTTCCAAAAAAATTGTGGAATACCATGGTGGCAGTATACATGTCGGAAGAAAGGACGGAATGACCTGCTTTGAATTTGTTTTACCAATAAATGAGGATGTTAATAAAAGCATAAACTACCCGATTGACCATGAATAAAATATTAATTGTCGACGACGAACCCAATATCTTGTTATCCCTGGAATTTTTATTCAAAAAAGAGGGATACCGGGTATTTATTGCAAGAGATGGAGAAGAGGCTTTGGGCATTATTGAAGAAAATCATCTGGAATTGGTGATATTGGACGTTATGATGCCCAGGGTAGATGGCTATGAAGTATGCCGTCATCTCAAAAAGAACCACCAAACCACAAAGGTGGTATTCCTTACTGCTAAAAGTAAGCAACAGGATATTCAAAAGGGGCTGAGTTTAGGAGCAGATCTATACCTGACAAAGCCATTTTCAACAAAAGACTTGGTAAATAAGGTCAAACTATTAATGAATTAAATCAATTTACAATAACCAAATAAACAATAGCATTATGAGTGATAGGATTCACACCCTCAGCGGTTACTTCTACGAATATCAGAAATCAGTGACTGAACCGGAAAATTTCTGGGCACGTATTGCAGATTCCTTCCATTGGAAAAAGAGATGGGATAAGGTGCTCAAATGGGATTTTGAGGGCCCAAATGTACAGTGGTTTGTCAATGGTAAACTCAATATCACGGAAAATATTTTCGAGAAGAACCTTTTTGCTTATGGAGATAGGGTAGCACTGATTTGGGAGCCAAATGACCCCAAAGAGGAGAGTAAAAAAATAACATATAAGGAGCTTTATCACCTGGTTTGTCAATTTTCCAATGCACTCAAATCAAAAGGAATAGGTAAAGGAGACCGTGTGATCATCTACATGCCCATGATCCCTGAAGCTGCAGTAGCCATGTTGGCCTGTGCCAGAATTGGCGCCATCCATTCAGTAGTCTTTGCCGGTTTCAGTTCAAATGCGCTGGCTGATAGGGTAATTGACTGTGAAGCCAAAGCCATCCTGACAGCTGATGGCAATTTCAGGGGAAATAAAAAGATCCCAGTTAAAGCGGTGGTGGATGAAGCCTTGGAAAAGTCCTCTGTAGAAACCGTGATTGTTTGTAAAAGAACAGGTCAGGATGTGGATATGAAAGCAGGAAGGGATTTCTGGTGGGATGAGATGATTGAAGGCCAGGAGGATCACAATATCGCTGAAGAAATGGACAGTGAAGACCCTCTTTTTATTTTGTACACATCTGGATCAACAGGAAAGCCCAAAGGAGTGGTTCACTCAACAGCAGGCTATATGGTCTATACCAAATATTCCTTTGAAAATGTCTTCCAATATGCCCCTGGGGATATCTATTGGTGTACTGCGGATATAGGTTGGATTACAGGACATTCCTACATAGTCTATGGCCCTTTACTGGCCGGGGCTACCACTTTGATGTTTGAAGGAGTGCCAACTTACCCTGACGCCGGTAGGTTCTGGCAGGTTGTGGAAAAACACAAAGTAAACCAGTTCTATACTGCTCCAACTGCAATCAGAGCCCTCCAGGCTTACGGAACTGATCCGATAGAACCTTACAACCTAGACTCATTAAAGGTATTGGGTTCAGTAGGGGAACCCATCAATGAGGAAGCTTGGAGATGGTATTATACCCATGTGGGAAAATCCAGATGTCCTATAGTGGATACCTGGTGGCAAACCGAAACTGGAGGTATTTTGGTTTCACCGATTGCCGGGATTACCCCCACCAAACCTGCATATGCTACCTTGCCCTTGCCAGGTATACAACTCTGTATTGTAGACCCGGAAGGGAACGAACTTACCGGAAACTCAGTAGAAGGTAACCTCTGCATCAAATTCCCTTGGCCGTCCATGATCAGAACCACTTGGGGAGACCACGAGCGCTGTAAGCAAACATATTTTTCTACCTATAAAGGCATGTACTTTACAGGGGACGGAGTCAAAAGGGATCATGATGGCTACTACAGAATCCTTGGACGTGTAGACGATGTCATCAATGTTTCCGGACACCGTATGGGTACAGCTGAGGTTGAAAACGCCATCAACGAACATCCATTGGTCATCGAATCCGCAGTAGTAGGCTATCCACATGACATCAAAGGTCAAGGTATTTATGCCTATGTGATCTGTGACATGACAAACAGGACAGAAGAAAATCTGGTCAATGAGATCAAAGACACTGTCTCTAAAATCATTGGTCCAATTGCCAAACCTGATAAAATCCAGATAGTACCTGGGCTTCCAAAAACCAGGTCAGGAAAAATCATGAGAAGGATTTTGAGAAAGGTAGCTGAAGGAGCAATTGACAATATGGGAGATACCTCCACTTTGTTGGATCCGGAAGTAGTCAATCAGATTATTGATGGCAGAAAATAAAATGAAAATTCAGAGCCCGATTCCTTTCCAAATGGAATCCGGGCTCCAAAAATACTTCCATCATGGCGAATGTTATTGTCAACAGGGTCAAAGAATTTCTCAAACGCTATCCTCCATTTAGCTTTCTGCATGAGGCTTCATTGGAAGAAGTGGCAGGGCAGGTTGAAGTGCGCTACATTTCCCAGAACGAATTTCTTTTCAAGCAGGGGGATGTTGCCCAACAATTTTTCTTTGTTCTCAAGGAAGGATCAGTCCATTTGACAGAAACAAAAGAAGAAAAAGAAAAAGTAGTAGAAGTATGTGATGAAGGGGACGTATTTGGCGTATTGGCCTTATTGGGGAAAAGACCCTACATCTTAAATGCCCAGGCCAAAGAAGACAGTTTAATTTATGCTATTCCTATAGAGATTTTTGAAAAGACCTTACATGAAAACAGTAGGGTTGCCTTATATTTTGCAGCAGGATTTGCTTCAGGACAGGTGGTTGTGAGGACTGACCTATCCCAATCCCAGAAAGCCAGAACTAGCTTTAAGGAAGTTTCAAGAGATACTGGCTTATTAATTTTTACAGGTCAATCAGATCTGAATTATTCTTCTCAGGTACTTACCTGTTCCCAAGGAACGGCCATCAGGGATGCCGTGGCCTCTATGGCGGAAAAAGGTGTGGGATCCATTGTCATCACAAATGCAAAAAAACATCCAGTAGGTATTCTTACAGACAAAGATTTAAGGAACAGGTTGATCGCCCAAAATAAAGGCTATGATACCGCTATTGATGAACTGATGACTTCACCAGTGATCACCAAAAATAAAGACAGCCCTTTTTCAGACTTGTACCTGACCATGATCAAAAACAGGTTGCACCACCTCATTTTCACAGAAGATGGTACTTCTGACAGCCCCATTACAGGCATTCTCTCTGACCATGATATACTACTTTCCCAGGGCAATAGTCCTGCGGTATTGATCAATGCCCTTTTGAATACCTGGGATGTATCTGAAATGGCCAAAATCAGAGACCGTGCTGAGCGCCTTTTAGAGTATTACCTTGAAAACGAAGTTTCCATAGACTTTGTGGCCAGTATTATTTCAGAAATTAATGATACCATTATACGGAAAGCCGTACAAATGGCTTGCAAAAAACACGGCAATAATCACCCTGAAGCCGCTAAAGTCAAATTTTGCTTCCTTTCATTAGGCAGTGAAGGCAGGGAAGAACAATTGCTGAGAACTGACCTGGACAATGCCATTGTATTTGAAGATGTTCCGGCAGAAAAGTTAAAAACTACGCAGGAATACATGCTGTTGATTGCCCAGGATGTAATAGAAACGCTTCTTACCTGTGGCTTCCAAGCCTGTCCTGCAGAAGTAATGGCCAATAATCCTAAATGGTGCCAACCCCTTTCAACTTGGAAAAACCTGTTCGCTGATTGGATACACAGTCCCAATCAGCAGGCTTTGATGAATGCCACCATTTTTTTTGACTTTCGACCAATCATCGGCCAAAAAGCTTTAACTGAAGAATTATCCGAACACATTTTCAATGAAATATCTGCAAAGTCAATTTTCCTGAATTTCCTTGCAAAAAATGCACTCCTAAATCCCGCCCCATTGGGTTTTTTCAGAAACTTTATCGTAGAAAAATCAGGGGAGCAAAAAGATAAGTTTGATATCAAACTCAGGGCCATGATGCCTTTGGCAGATATTGCAAGGCTCATGGTACTTAGTCATCGTCTGGTAGGTATTAACAATACCTTTAAACGCTTTGAAAAATTAGCTGAAATAGAGCCTAATTACCGAGAACTGATGTTGGAAGCTGGAAAAGCCTATGAAATCCTGATGCGCATGCGTGCCAGTGAAGGTTTACAGGCCGGAAATTCCGGCAGGTACATACAGCCTGAGAGGTTAGGAAAACTACAAAGGCAACTGCTAAAGAATGCTTTTGCACCCATAGATGAACTACAAAAGATCATCCGGGTAAGGTTTCAGTTAGATTATTTTGGAAGTTGATATGGGTTTTTTCGATTTCTTAAGACCAAAGCCAATCCCCAAAGCCACTTTTGTAACGGCTTATGAAGGTCTTTTTGAAAAGAAGATTCCTGCTGTTAGACCCATATCCCAATTGAATTTTGTGGTATTGGATACTGAAACAACGGGACTCAACCCCAAAATGGATTATATCATTTCCTTTGGAGGCATCAAATTGAGCCATTTTTCTATTCCAGTCCGTAACTGTAAAGAAATGTACCTCAAAGTTCCCATAAAAAATGCGGAGGCCATTCAAGTGCATGAACTTATTCGTACCAAAGATCCGGTAGCGCTGAGGGATTTTGCAAGGGAATTTTTAGAATTTATTGGACCGCACATCCTCGTGGGACATCATGTCGGATTTGATTTGGCGATGTTGGAAAAAGCTTTAAGACCATTTGGATTGAAAAAGTTACAAAACCCTGTCCTGGATACACAGTACTTTGCAATGCGCTTAGAGAAAGGCATTCAATACGATCCCAGTATGGGAAAACCAGGTGAGTTTACATTAGACAGTCTTTGTGAGCGGTATGGCATTACTTTGGACGATAGACATACAGCGGCTGGCGATGCCTTCCTCACTGCACAATTGCTGATGAAACTCCTGAAGTTGGCCGAAAAAAAGGGAATCAAAGATTTTGGGAGCTTATTCCGCTAAAAAAGTTTATCAGATTTATCTTATATTAATCCCGCTTCTTCTGTCATCTCCTTGGATCTCCAACCAAAAATCAGCACTACAAAAAAACATGAAAATGGTACCCAAAAGGACAACGCTATGCTTCCGGTAAAATCAGATACCAATCCCTGAATAGAAGTTAGTACAGCACCCCCCAAAATGGCCATCACCAGTCCGGATCCTCCCAACTTTGTATCTTTCCCTAAGCCCCTAATTGATAAGCCATAAATGGTCGGGAACATCAAAGACATGCACAGAGAAATCAGGACCAAGCTAACCACACCAGGCATACCCCCGCTGTAAATTACGGATAAGCAAAGCAGCATGGCCAAAACCGCAAAGAAAACCAAAAGCTTTTTTGGAACAAAGAACCCCATCAAATAGGTATTGATAAAACGGGTAACCATAAAAAGAACAATTGCATAAAGGTAGTAGGTAGCTGCCTCTGCTTCATTCAGACCCAATTCCAGCATTACATAGCGGATAGTAAATGACCAGACACCGATTTGGGCGCCAACATAAAAAAATTGGGCAATTACCCCTGTACGATAATTTTGATTGGCCATCAATCTACGAAACCCACTTTTCAATTGAAGTTCTTTTCCGGTATCCTTCCCATCGGGCATTTTCAAATAATAAATAATCAGCCAAATAAGTAGCATGACCAAGGCAATACCTACGTAAGGCCCCATAACAGCCGATAATTCTGCCTTTTGTATTTCAAATAGTGCTGCACTATCCATGGAAGCCCGTTCTTCGGCAGATGCCTGGTTCAAATGGGATAGTATAAAATATTTACTCAACAATACCCCCATAATGGAACCGATAGGATTAAAAGACTGGGCCAAATTAAGCCTCCTAACCGCAGAGTTCAGGGGACCCAATTCAAAAATATAGGGGTTAGCCGTAGTTTCAAGGACTGCCAAGCCCCCTGCAAAAATGAAAAGGGCAAAAAGAAAATGCCCGTATACCATACTGATACTGGCCGGATAAAACAATAAGGCACCCATTACCGCCAGACCCAATCCAATGAGAATCCCAGACTTATACGAATACTTCTTGATCAAAATGGCAGAAGGAATGGCAAGGCAAAAATATGAGCCATAAAAGGCTATTTGAATCCAAGATGTCTGAAAATCAGACATACTCATGATTTTTTTAAAGGCCGCCAATAGCGTATCCGTCATGTTATTGGCCAATCCCCAGAGGAAAAAGAGGGAAGTAATCAGGACAAAAGCCAATCTTTGGGAAGGGATTATTTTCTTCACAGCGTGTTTAGGTGTTAAGACCAGCTTAAGTTATACCAAAATATCATTCCCTCAAAACACTTTCTATAGATCAGGCATTTTGCTAAAACAGAGAAATGTATCGGTAAGATTATTCCCATATTGTTTATATTTAAGGGAAAACCTTTTTAGCAATGACAGCAGCATTAAAATTTCACGCACAACAACCCTTCAAAACAAAACGTATCGGCAAGTATTTCTCACTGTTCATTCTACTTGGAATTTGGTTTATTCCAAATACAATGGCTCAAGAAGAAAAAGCAGCCAAAGCCATAGAAAATGCAAGTTCCAAGGGTTTTTCCGGAGTTTTGCTTTTGGCAAAAGATGGAGAGGTGATTTTTGAAAAAGCTACTGGATACCGCTCTTTTGAAAAAGAGATCCCTTTAAAACCTACTGACATTTTCGAAATGGCTTCCATCTCCAAACAATTTACAGCCATGATGGTAATGATCTGTGCTGAAAAAGGATTGTTGGGCTATGATGATTTGTTACAAGAGTACCTGGAAACGCCCTACTCAGGCATTACTATCCGTCAACTGCTTACCCATACCAATGGCCTACCGGATTATCAGGAAGTAATGGACAAGCATTGGGATAAAAGTAAAGTTGCTGATAATGCAGCCATTTTGGAATATTTAAGTATTTATCAACCTCCTATATTGGCCCAACCTGGAGAGCAATACGAATACAGTAATACTGCCTATGTTTTTCTAGCCAGTATAGTGGAAAAGGTAACTGGTAGGGATTTTATCGAAATATCAAGGGAATGGATATTTAAGCCATTGGGAATGAGTTCCACAGATATCCGGACCTTGGAGGAAAAGTCTCAGGTAAGCCATTTTGCTGCTGGCCATCTGAAAGATGATCAGGGAAACTATATCAATGCTAACAAATTCCATGCATTTGATTATACGGTATGGCTGGGCAACAGAAAAGGGCCCGGAAGAGTAAGCAGTACAGTGAGCGATCTGCTAAAATGGGACCAGGCACTTTACACAGAAAAGTTGATTAGCAAGGCAAGTCTGGAAGAAGCATTTAGTCCAATGACCTTGCAGGATGGCAGTCTAAGCCAATATGGATTTGGCTGGGATTTAGACTTAGCGTCAGAATGGGGCAGTATTGTGTCTCATACTGGGGACAATCCTGGCTACAAAACCATCATCGTGCGGTTTATTGACCAAAATAAAACCCTGATTATATTGAATAACAATGCCCATGAAGCCATGGACGAATTGATCAAGAGCTGCATGGAGGCTTTGGGGAATTGGTGATTCCAAAAATTGAAAATTTCTACCTGCCTCCATACGTTTTTCCGGCATAGTAAAAGAAATTAAGGGAGATATTCGGAAATTTAAAATTTTTCCACTTTATTCGAATTTATATACTAATTCTACTTTTAGATACACTTTTTTGAATTTTTTATAATTATTCAAGAATAAATTAAATTATTTTTAACGGTGTTTAAAAAATTTACATCGAACAATCAGAACACAAATACCTTTTGGCTTGCGGTATCACCCACTAAAGCACTGATTTTTATCCATTCATGTCTTCCTGGTAAAAAAGTTTAACTTTTAGCCAAAACACCCCCATCAATGGTAAACGCAGAACCTGTGATCCAGGAAGAATCGGCTGATACAAGAAACAAACAAAGATTGGCAACATCTTCAGGCTGGCCCAAACGCTGCAGGAGGGTATTTTTACCGGCATTTTCCACAGCTTTAGCAGGATCTGGAAAAGCAGAAGCAGAAGCATGGATGAAAGGTGTATCCACAGGGCCCGGACAAATGCTGTTGACACGTATACTTGGCCCATATTCCACAGCTGACTGTTTGGAGAATGCGAGTAAAGCAGCCTTTGAAGAACAATAAGCCGGATGGTTGGGAAATGATTTGTATGCAGCAATAGAGGTATTGATCACCACACTGGCTGAGGGCCTTTTAAGTAATTCTGGGATGGCAAACTTCAACAAGAAAAATACCGCATCCACGTTCACTGCGAAGGTTTTTCGCCATAGGGAAGGCTCTAATTCTGTAATGGCCCCTAATCCAAGCATTCCGGCGTGGAAAACAACACCATCTAGTTTGCCAAAATACTGCAAAGCAGCTTCTACCAAAGCTTGATTGTATTTGAATTCTGCCACATCTCCTGGAATAAAAATGGCCTTGCCTCCTATCGCTTCAATTTCGGAAACCATTTTATTGCCCCTATCCAAATTTCTACCACTGAGCACCAATTCAGCCCCTTCTTTGGCAAAAAGAAGTGCTGTGGCTTTCCCCATTCCACTGCTAGCACCAGTGATGATAAAGGTTTTCCCTTGTAACTTTTTTTCTGTTCCCATTAATCACCAAAATAAGCTATATCTAAAATTTCAAGGGTAATATTTGTCAATTTTATTTATTCTCAAAACTTGCACTCATTTAATTCGATTAAAAAGCACATTAAATTCTGAAATTCATTAGATTTATTGGTGAAAGGATTTTTGGTCAATTTCAATTAACCCAGTGTACCTATGAAACCTACCAATACCCAAAATCCGGAATATTACCATAAAGTGGTGGATTGCCAATATGCCTGCCCAGCCCATACACCTGTTCCGGAATATATTCGCCTGATTGCTGCTGAGAAATATACAGAAGCCTACATGGTCAATTGGGAGTCCAATGTCTTCCCAGGCATACTGGGAAGAACCTGTGACCGTCCCTGCGAACCTGCATGCCGCCGTGTAAGGGTAGAAGAAGAACCTGTGGCCATATGCAGGCTCAAGCGGGTGGCCGCTGATAACAAAGGCGATGTCAAGCAATATATGCCTCAGGGACCATTTACTCCAAATGGCAAAAAAGTTTGTCTTATCGGTGGAGGGCCTGCTTCTTTAACTGTAGCCCGGGATTTAGCACCTTTAGGCTATGAAATCCATCTCTATGATGAACAGATTGCCGGAGGGGGTATGATGAGAAGTCAGATTCCTTCTTTTAGACTTCCCGAAGAAGTTTTGAATGAGGAAGTCAACTATATTTTGGATATGGGTATCCAAACCCAGTTTTTAACCTATGTAGATAGCCTAAAATCTATCCTTTCCAAAAATTATGATGCTGTTTTTGTGGGAACCGGTGCTCCAAAAGGCCGAGATCTTCCCAAATTACCGGGGAGAAAAGAGGGGGATAAATTTATCCATATAGGCATAGAATGGTTGGCCGGTGTAGCCTTTGAACATAACAAATCCATTGGCAAAAGGGTCATTGTACTCGGTGGGGGAAATACGGCGATGGACTGCTGTCGAACTTCCCGAAGACTGGGTGGAAAGGAAGTCAAAGTGGTAGTCAGAAGTCCATTTGAAGACATGAAAGCTTCACCTTGGGAAAAAGAAGATGCGCTCCATGAAGACATTCAGATCATTGATAATCACGTTCCTTTAAGTTTTGAAGTCCTGAATGGCAAACTTATCGGAATGAAATTCCAAAAAGTCAAGGCCTTGTATGATGAAAATGGAAAAAGGTCTTTATTGCCTACAGGAGAATCCGATGTTTTAATAGAAGCAGATGAGGTATTGATAGCCATAGGCCAAGAAAATAGCTTCCCTTGGATTGAAAGAGACTTGGGATTGGAATTCGATCAATGGAATATGCCTGTAGTGGACAAGCTAACCTTTCAATCCACCCATCCCAAAGTCTTTTTTGGTGGAGATGCTGCCTTTGGCCCTGAAAATGTCATCACAGCTGTAGCCCATGGTCATCAGGCTGCGGTATCTATCCATCTTTTTTGTGAAGGTAAAAACCTCAGAGAAAGACCTTCTCCATATACCAATCTGGTGAGCCAAAAAATGGGTATCCATGAATGGAGTTATGACAGTGGTATTGCCATAGACCAACGCTTTGTAGTCCCCCAAGCAGAAAAGGCAATTACCTTAAAAGACCGCAAAAAGGAAGTGGAATTAGGATTTGATGTGCAGACTGCATTCAAGGAGACCCAACGCTGTCTCAATTGTGATGTGCAGACAGTTTTTACCGCTGACCGTTGTATCGAATGCGATGCCTGCATGGATGTATGCCCTACCTCTTGCATCACTTTTACTGCAAATGCAGAAGAACCTGAGTTGAGGCAAAAACTTCTGGTCCCTGCAGAAAATCATACACAGGACTTATTGGTATCCGAGGGATTAAAAACAGGCCGGGTGATGGTGAAAGATGAGGATGTCTGTCTCCATTGTGGCCTTTGTGCAGAGCGTTGCCCTACTTCTGCCTGGGACATGCAGAAGTTTCTTTACTCCGTTACCAAAGCTTATCAGATGCCTGAACCCTTACCCCAGATATCCAAATGAAGCAAGCAATCAATGATTTTATCGTCCGGTTTGCAAATGTAAACGGAACAGGTTCAGCCAGTGCCAACTTCCTCTTTGCAAAAACCATTTTCAGAATGGGCATTCCTGTAACCCCCAAAAATATATTCCCTTCCAATATACAGGGGCTGCCCACTTGGTATGAGGTCAGGGTAAGTGAAAAAGGATATTTGGGGAGGAGGGAAGGCATTGACTTGATGGTATCTGTCAATCCACAGAGCATGGCACAGGATATTAAAAATATTAAACCAGGCGGCTTTTTCATGTATGACAGCACCAAAAAGCTCCCCAATGAATACCTTAGGGAAGATGTTCATTACTTGGGTGTTCCGATGATGGAAATGTCCAATGAAGCATTTACTGATCCCAGAAAGCGACAGCTCTTAAAAAACATTATCTATGTAGGGGCATTGGCCAAACTTCTAAAAATGGATGTTGCGGCTATCAATCAACTGGTCAAGGAGCAGTTTGAAGGGAAGTCCCAATTGATTCAAGCAAATATGGCCGCTTTACAACTGGGGCTGGATTACGCAGAAAAACACTTCAAATTTCCCCTGCCTTTTCATCTCGCAAAAAGAGATCTCATTGGTGATAAAATACTTATAGACGGAAATACAGCTTGTGGACTTGGTGCAGTATATGGGGGTGCGACAGTAATGGCCTGGTATCCCATCACCCCATCTACCTCAGTGGCAGAAGCATTTGAACATTATTGTCAGGAATACCGGGTAGATCCGGCAACAGGAGAAAACAAATTCGCCATAATTCAAGCCGAAGATGAACTTGCCGCCATGGGCATGGTCATCGGGGCAAGTTGGAACGGTGCCAGGGCCTTCACGGCTACCAGTGGCCCCGGTGTATCCTTAATGAACGAGTTTTTGGGACTTGCCTATTTTGCTGAAGTGCCTGCTGTATTGATAGACGTACAAAGGGCAGGTCCAAGTACCGGTATGCCAACGAGGACACAGCAACCCGACCTGCTCTTGGCTGCATATGCATCTCATGGCGATACCAAACATGTTCTTTTACTTCCTTCCACACCTAGAGAATGTTTTGACTTAACCGCCTTAAGTTTTGACCTGGCGGAAAGACTTCAAACTCCCATTATGGTCATGACGGACTTGGATTTGGGTATGAATGACCATATTTCTGAACCTTTCCATTGGGAAGATGAAAGGGAATACGATAGGGGAAAAGTATTGAATGCGGAAGAACTGGATCATATAGGGAAATTTGGCAGGTACCTGGATATGGATGGAGATGGCATCCCTAGCCGTACTTATCCAGGAACCCATCCTACAAAGGGGGCCTTTTTTACACGGGGTACCTCCAAAGATGAGTATGCAGCCTATACAGAAGACGGAGCTGCTTACAAAAGAAATATGGACAGGTTATTGAAAAAATGGGATACCGCCAAATCCCTTGTTCCTAAGGCACAAATCTATCAGGAAAAAAACAAATCTGAAATTGGAATGATGTTCTTTGGCACTTCCCAGTTTTCTGCCGAAGAGGCCAAAGACCTGTTGGCAGAGGAAGGTTTGCATTTAGATGCTATCCGCATTAAAGCTTTCCCCTTTGGGGAAGAAGTGGGAGAATTTATCAATTCTCATCGCATAGTTTTCGTAATCGAACAAAACAGAGATGCACAAATGCGAAAAATGATCATGATGGAAACGGATACTGCCCCTTCCAAATTGGCTCCGGTTCTCAACTTTGACGGCATGCCGATCACTGCTGACACCATCAAAAGCGAGATTATCCAGTATTTAATATTAGAAAAAGAACAGGATCATGAGTTATCTAAAACCACTGTTTAAGCATCCACGATTACCCAAAAATAAATTGGGTTATACCCTGAAGGAATACGAGGGATCTCTTTCAACACTCTGTGCAGGCTGTGGACATGATAGCATTTCGGCAGCAATAGTCCAGGCTTGCTATGAAATGTCTGTAGAACCCCATAAAGTCGCTAAAATATCCGGAATAGGCTGTTCTTCAAAAACACCCACCTATTTTCTGGGCAATTCCCATGGATTCAATTCTGTTCACGGCAGAATGCCTTCGGTAGCCACAGGTGCCAGTATGGCAAACAAGGACCTCTTATATTTTGGAGTTTCGGGAGATGGAGATTCGGCCTCCATTGGCATGGGGCAGTTTGTCCATGTCATCAGAAGGAACCTGAATATGGTTTACATTGTGATGAACAATGGCTGCTATGGCCTGACCAAGGGCCAGGATTCTGCCACTGCCGACCAAGGTTCTAAAAGCAAAGCTGGATCCATCAACCCTTTTCAAGCCATTGATCTGGCAAGTATGGCCATAGAATTGGGTGCTTCATTTGTAGCACAAAGTTTCAGCGGAGACAAGCAGCAATTGGTCCCCTTAATCAAAGCAGCCATGCAACACAAGGGGTTTGCATTTTTAAATGTTATATCTCCCTGTGTCACATTTAATAACAATCCAGGATCAACCAAATCTTATGATTATGTAAGGGAGCATATCGAAGCCACTTCTACACTCGACTTTGTTCCGGAAATGCCAGAAATCAAGGCTTCTTATGAAAGTGGCCAATCTACCAGTTTGGCTTTACACGATGGCTCTTTGGTTCAACTCAACAAATTGGCTACAGACTGGGATCCTGAAAACAGAATTTCTGCCGTCAATGCCTTGCAACAGGCACGGGCAAAGCAAGAAATCCTAACAGGACTCTTGTATGTGAATTCGGAATGGAAAGACTTGCATGGCGTTTTGAACACTTACCATATGCCATTAAACCGCTTGGATGAATCTGATCTTTGCCCTGGTGAAGAAAACCTGCTTTCCATTAATGCCAGTTACAGGTAAATCCTCATTCCCGGCTTAATTTGGTCTTTCAGGCTTACCCAAACAAAAGGTAGAGTTTATTTCCTCCTTTGCCTTTGATTTAAAATAAATTTTGATGCTATAACCTCTCATCAACATGAAGCGAGCTCTCTCCTTATTCCTTTTATCTTTTTTAATCCAATTCACTTTTGCCCAATCCATTGCTGATTTTCTTTCAGCTCCATTTCCCAGTGCGATGACTGTCTCCTCAGATGGACAAAAACTGGCATGGGTTTTCAATGCTCAGGGAGAACGGAATATCTATTTGGCCACCTCTCCAAACTATCAAGCGGAAAAGCTGACGGACTATAAAGGAGATAACGGTTTAGACTTGGGAGAACTGATATTTTCCTTGGATGGAAAATATCTGGCATTTGTAAGGGGAAATACCAAAAACCAGCAAGGTGAACCTGCCAACCCTGCCTTATTACAGGAAAATCCAGAACAAAGAGTCTTTATCCTGGATTTGGAGAAAAAAACAATTAACACGGTAGGTATAGGAAATTCACCTCTATTCCACCCAAGTGGGCAAAGTCTGGTCTATCTAAGGGGAGGCAAAGTATATCAAAGGAGCTTCAAAAGTGATGATTCGGGAGAGAGTCCACTGTTTGTAAACAGGGGTTCTATTTCACAGTTGAGCTGGTCACCGGATGGGAAATGGCTGGCCTTTAAAAGTGGCCGGACCGACCATGCCTTCGTAGGCCTGTATCATGTCGAAGATAAAAAAATCAGCTATCCCGAGACTTCATTAGACCACGATGAATACCCAAGCTGGTCGCCAGACGGCAAGTTTTTGGCTTACCTTAGGGTGCCAAATATCAACAACCGCATCCTTTTCACCCCGATCAAAGAAAGTAATCCATGGAGCATCCGGGTATTGGACCTGGCCACAATGGAGGCCAAAGAAGTTTTTAAATCCAAAGAAGGTATTGGCAGTGTAATGGTTCGCGATCTTCCAGCCCAAAACGAACGGCTCTGGTGGACAAGTTCGGGTGAATTGGTATTCCCATGGGAAAATAATGGTTGGATGCAGCTGTATATGGTCAATATATCCAACGGAAATTGGCAAAGACTGAGCACCGGGTCAGGATTTGTAGAACGGGTCCAGACAACTTTTGATCAGGATGAATTACTCCTTACTTCCAATAATTTCAAAATCAATGGGAGACAAGTGGTACGTTTAGACCTGAAAAAGAAGACCGTTGAACTGCTTTCTGATTTGGAAGAAAACCATTGGTCCCCTTTTAAAACCAAAGGCGGTTTGGCCTATATTTCTTCTAATTACCAGAGACCTGCCTGGCCCATGCTGAAAACCACCGATAAAGAAATAAGCTTGGCGGGGGAACTGTTCCCAAACCAATTTCCAAATGGACTGGTCAAGCCAGAAATATTAGAAATCAAGGCTGAGGATGGTTTTGTAAGCCATGCTTACCTGTACAAGCCTCACAATTATGAAACCGGAAAAAAATATCCTGCGGTCATTTTCCTCCACGGAGGAAGTAGAAGGCAGATGCTGGATGGATTTAATTACAGCTCTTATTACAGCAATGCCGATGCCATGCAACAGTATTTTGCTTCCCAAGGATTTATCGCCCTGACGCTCAATTACAGAAGTGGTATTGGCTATGGCATCCATTTCAGGGAGGCTGAAAATTACGGCGCCTCAGGGGCATCAGAAGTAGGGGATGTCATGGCGGCTGCTGATTATCTGGCTTCACGACCTGATGTAGAAGAAACACAAATTATCCCTTGGGGAGGGAGTTATGGGGGATACCTTACCGCCCATGCCTTGGCTCAAGCGCCAGGTAAGTTTTTAACTGGCGTCGATATTCATGGCGTCCATAACTGGAATCCGGTCATTACCAATTTCAACCCTTGGTATCAGCCGGAAAAATTCCCTGAAGCCGCTGAGTTAGCCTTCCGCTCTTCTCCCTTATATCATGTTTCCAACTGGAAAGAGCCTGTCCTCTTGATTACAGGAGATGATGACCGAAATGTCCCAGTGAGTGAAAGTGTAGAATTGATTGAAATCCTGAGAAAACAAGGGGTGGAAGTAGAACAGCTGGTCTTCCCGGATGAGGTACATTCTTTTTTAATGCACCAAAATTGGGTCAAAGCTTATGAAGCAGCTTTTGATTTCATCCAAAAGCAAAGGCAGAAAAAATCACCTTAAAATATCTCCGATCCTGTAAAAATGTCAAAAAAATATAGCTTCCATCCCTATATTGATTCTTTAAATGATTAAAAAGGAGAAACCCCAACCATTTATTGATAATTATGAAAAATTTAGCATTAACATTAATCCTTTTTTCTGTATTTGCTTTTGCTTCTTCAGCGCAAAACAGCCCTAAAGGAACGGCAAATATCGAACTGGAATATTATCTACCCGATGGCTTTACTTACGATGCCAATATCCCCAAACCCAAAGAGGTATTGGGTTTTGAAGTCGGTGAATGGAATGTGGATTATGAACAATTGGTACGCTACTTCGAAAAACTGGCCGCCACCTCTCCAAGGGTAAGCTTTGAAGTTTTCGGTTTTTCCTACGAAAAGCGTCCCCAAGTTTTGCTTACAATCACCCATCCGGATAATCTTCAAAAAATTGATCAGATCAGGGCTGAGAGGCAAAATTTAAAGGATTCCAATGCTAATTTGAATTATGAAGAAATGCCATTGGTACTACAGGCCGGTTATTCTGTACATGGTAACGAGGCCAGTGGCATCAATTCTTCATTATTAGCAGCTTACCATTTTACAGCAGCCAATGAAATCGCAGATGACCTTAAAAACATGGTCATTCTTATAGACCCTTCTCTCAATCCTGATGGGTACAGCCGCTATTCTACATGGGTCAACGCGCACAGGTCATATAACCTGAATGGAGACCCCAATACCAGGGAGTTAAGCGAGGCTTGGCCAGGAGGTCGAGGCAACCATTATTGGTTTGACCTCAACCGTGACTGGTTATTGGTACAGCATCCCGAATCTCAAAATAGGGTGAAGAAATTCCAGGAATGGTTACCCAATATTTACCTGGATTACCATGAAATGGGTACCAATTCAACATTCTTTTTCCCTCCAGGTATTCCAAGTAGAGACCATCCCCTAATTCCTAAAAAGACAGTAGAACTCACTGAAAAGATTGCTCAATACCATGCAAAAGGGATGGAAGAAATCGGTTCCCTATACTATGCCAAAGAAAGCTTTGACGAATATTACTTCGGTTATGGTTCCACCTACCCGGATATTCAGGGTTCTATCGGTATACTCTTCGAACAGGCATCCTCCCGTGGACATTTACAGGAAAGTAATTATGGTCCTTTGACTTTTGCCTTTACCATTCGCAACCAATTCAGGATGAGCATCAGCTCATTCAATGCTGCAAAGGACATGCGTGCAGAGATCAACAAATCCATGCATGATTTCTACAAAACAGCCATTCAGCAAGCCAATGCTGACACGGATAAGGCTTTTATTTTTGGCTCCCAGACAGATGGTGCTAAAAGTTTTCACCTAGCGGATATGATCCGCCAACATGCCATCGATGTATTTTCTTTGAATGAAGACATCACTGTCAACGGCGTTCCATTTTCCAAAGGAAATTCCTATATCATCCCTTTAAATCAACCGCAATACAGGTTGGTAAAAGCCTTCTTTGAAACACGAAATGAGTTTCAAGACAGCTTATTCTATGATGTCTCCGCGTGGACCATGCCCATGGCCTTCAACTTGGATTTTGCAGCATTGAGTAGCAGGATTTTAAATTTGGCAGATGTCAGCCCCCTTCAAGAAGACTTTTCCATGCCGGCAGGAGAATTAAAAGGGGAAAAAGCCGCTTATTCTTACGGATTTGGGTGGGAAGGTTATTATGCCCCTAAAGCTGCTTATCAATTAATGAAAGAAGGATATTTGGTAAGGGTAACGCATGAACCCATCACCCTTGCCGATAAAACAGTTCTCCAAAGAGGAAGTATACTGGTCAGCATGCCAAGAGATCCAAAAGACAAGAAAGACGAAGATTTGGATAGGGAATTGGAAAAAATTGCCAAAGAAACAGGATTGACCATTCATGCCATTTCCTCTGGTTATACAGGTGGAATCAATCTAGGATCTCCCCAAACTGAGGTGTTGAAAAAACCGGAAATGGCCATACTAGTAAGTACGGGAGTGGTAAGTTTAGAAGCAGGGGAAATATGGCACCTGATGGACCAGCGGATGGATGTACCAATCACTTTATTGCCTACAGAAAGGTTAGCCACTGCTGATTTGAGCCGATACAATGTGATCTCCATGCCAAATGGACCCTACAACAAGCTTGGTAAGGAAGAAGCGGAAAAAATCAAATCATGGACTTCGGCTGGAGGCACTTTAATTGCAAGAGGAAGTGCATTGGAATGGTTGAACAAACAGGAATTAGTAAAATTTGAATTCAAAGAAGAGGAGGATAAGGAAGAATCAAAGCCAGCACAACCCTATTCAGATTTTATCAAAAACACCGGAGCAAGGAGAACAAGTGGTACGATTTTCCATGCGAGTTTGGACATCAGCCACCCCGTTGGATATGGCTTCGAAAAAGGCGAAATCTTCACTTTCAGAAACAACAACCTATTTTTGGAAAAAGCGAAAAATGCTTATGCAAATCCAATGGTATATACCGAAAATCCATTGGCAAGTGGGTATGTACATCCTGAAAACGTAGAAAAGATCAAAAATACAGCTATTATCCAAGTAAAAAGACTGGGGGGCGGTCGTGTGATTGCTTTGGTAGACAATCCCAATTTTAGAGCGACTTGGTTCGGTACCAACAAACTGTTCCTCAATGCAGTATTCTTTGGTCAGACCATTAAGCCTGACACGGCAGATTAACTTACAATCCCTCCAAGGATTTTGAATCCTTGGAGGGATTATTCGTCGAATATTTTGCATTGAATAGGGGGTCTATTCGTCGCAAAACCGCTCATTTATACTTACAAGCAAAAGAAATATACGCGCTTCGTAATTTAGGGCTTGCTGAAAAAGTCTCAGGTATGCCAGCTTCAAAGCGGGCGAATAAAGATGTATGCTTATACTTCGAATGAGCCCAATGAAGAACCTGTCAAGTCGACAGGCAGGGATGGTA
>NZ_SLAP01000079.1 GCF_007126775.1 Cecembia sp.
AAGCAATTTCAATGGTGATTCTTCCGGGATAATCATAGGAATAAATTCCACCTCCGAAGCAATTTGGTCGAAAGTAAGGATATCTTTTGGAGTGATTTTCAGTTCAGGCAGCTGTTGGGTAGCAGTATTTTCACCGCATGAGTTAAGGCCTAAAAAGCAAATGCCCACAGCTGCAATCAAAAGTATCTTTTTGAAATTCATAAACAGTCAGATTTGATTTGGAAACTAAAAATAAATGCATCAAAGCATAACGTCAAATAAAATTTAGTTTAAAAAAAATTATAGCATTGATATATTTAACCTATGGTAAGGCTTAAAAATTCAGACCCACCTTGATGTAAGCTTCTCTGTCATCTGAATCCGGGTTGAGTAGCTTGAAAAAATACCCATTCGGAGTAGCAAAGCCACTGGGTGCAATCTGCCGGTTATCAAAGAATAATTCCCCAATTATTTCAAAATCAAGGTTGTGCAATATGAAACTGCTCTTATTCTGAATCCTTCCATTATCTAATACTTTAGTTTCGATATCTACATACCTCAATAATAGTTGGGACATTGGTTCAAAAATAATCCATTTGTACCTGCTGGTCTCCATGCTTGGTGAAAATACAACGTAATCTCCTTCTTGATTGGTTTTTCCCTTTTGAAAAACCAAAGGTGCTGAACTTTTGGAGTTTACCCATTTGGAACTTTTTCCATCCACTACCAATAAGGAATCGGTCACAGGAAAGCTTACCAGATGGAGATTTTCCATATCAAGGAAAATATGGGAATAAAGCCCCAATTCGGGATCATCATAATACGCGCTGTAGATTTCAGGGTAAGAAAAAGATATGGGCTCTCCTATTCCATTCTTTAAGTCATATCTCCAAACCCAGTCCTGATAAGCCATATTAGGCTCCTTTAGCACAAAAGGAACATCAGCCAATATTAATTGCCTTTTTTCCTTATCATAGTGCATCCTGTTGCCATTGACAACACTAAAATTCACAGCCAATCTTTCTTCAGGGACATTGGGCAAAGGAAATCTATCCAGCACTTTGCCATGAAAATCAGTATGAACAATTGCTTTTTGATCCGAAATGAAAAAAATACCGTCTTCAGTAATCAAGCCTCCCGATACAAACCCTCCTATACCATCGGGGCCCTCGGTTTCAAAATCAACTGTGCCTTCCAGCTCCCCTGAGGGATAGCTGTATTGGTACATCCTTCGCCCTATTACTCCAAATAAAAAAGATTTACCATTTTGCTCCAAAAAGGCAAACCCCTGAGGCAGGCTCTTTGTCAACGTATCCTTTTCCAAGTACAGGGTATCCACTATGAAATCAGCCAGGTCTGCAGTGATAAAAACAGCTTCCTTTTTTGAGTCCGTACAAGAGAACAAAAGGTACAAGCCGAATAAAATGGTCATTGCTCGCATCATAAAAAAGCCAGTTAGACAGTAGTATTTATAATTATTTCCATTATTTCTCTGAGCAAGACAACTCTCGTGTCTGCATTGATCGGGAAATGATCATCCCCCCCATAGACAAAATACCTTTGCGTGGCCTTGATGTACTCGCAGCCATTCACAAAGCCCTTGCTTAACTTAAGACTCAGCGTTCTCTTGATTTTAAATTTGCAAGATAAATGAATATTCTTCCTTGTAAATTTAAATTGATGCTTTAAAATTGCAAGGATGAATAGCTAAATTTAGGTCCAATCACCTAAAACGAAAAAGACCTTCGGGGTTACAAAAACCCCAAAGGTCCTTTCGTACAAACTACAAGTTGGCCAGATTCTAAATACTGATCTGACCCTTCTAGTCTTTAGACAAAAGACATAAGATCAGGTTACTTCAAATCTGCCCTTTCGATTCTTTCGACCAAACAAGTCTTGGTTCTTGCTTCTTGTTTATAATAAAGAAATCTCCCTACCGACGTAAATCGAGTCTAATCTCTCACCTCTCGCTTTTCGACTCTTTCTACTTGGTACATTGTACTTGGTACCTGGTACAATCAATACGCTCAATCTTCACCCAAAAACGGATACCTATAATCTACCGGAGATACAAAGGTTTCCTTGATCGTTCTTGGAGAAACCCAGCGCAACAAGTTGATCATAGATCCAGCCTTGTCATTGGTGCCAGATGCTCTAGCACCTCCAAATGGCTGCTGGCCTACTACCGCACCTGTCGGTTTATCATTGATATAGAAATTACCGGCTGCATTTCTCAGTTTCTTGGTTGCCAGTTCAACGGCATAACGGTCCTGAGAGAAAACCGCACCGGTCAAGGCATAAGGCGAGGTCTGATCCACCAATTCCAATGCCTCTTCGTAATGGTTTTCGTGGTACACATAAATGGTCAATACCGGTCCAAAAATTTCCTCACACATGGTTACATACATAGGGTCCTTGGTCAAAACCACAGTAGGCTCGATAAAATAGCCTTTGGACTTATCATAGTTACCCCCAGCAATGATTTCCACGCCCTCGGCCTTCTTGGCATTATCAATGTATTTGGAAATCTTATCAAATGCCTTCTCATCAATGACTGCATTGATAAAATTGGTAAAATCTTCCGTTCCTCCCATCTTCATGGAAG
>NZ_SLAP01000247.1 GCF_007126775.1 Cecembia sp.
CAAAAAGCGGATCTGATCCTCTGCCTGTGTGGAGAGTTCTTTGATTTCCTGTTTGGAATATCCTGCCATATCCTGCGCCTTCAAAACATTGGGAGCGAGTAGATATGATAAGACAATGAAGAAAAATAATGACTTATTTCTGATCATAGATATATCTTAACAATGTCTCTTTGTCACCGTTACTTAATTTTACCAGATTACCGATCAACCAGCCTGTATTGAATCCTGGCCTATTGAACTGATTCAATTCAAAATACCAGTTATTGATTTGGAAAAAGTGGAACTTCACATCACTGATGGTTTCAAAACGGATATTTCCCCTTTTCATTTCATACAAAAACAAGGTAAGATAATCTGGCTGATACTCTTTTGGAGTGAAAGCTTCCGGCGTATCCGAATCTTGAAAAGCCTTTCTCAAATTCATAAAACCCAATTCATGACTCAACGGATGAAGAAAGCCTTTGGCATCTCCCTCAGGTTTGTTGAAAATATCCTTGAATGGCTGAAAGATAACTTTGTCAATGACCCATTCATAACCGAGGCCTTCTGGTTGTATTTTCAGAAAAAGTGTGACATTCTCACGCTTTCCCCTATACGAAAAAAAGGCTTCAACCTCTGCAAACCAACCTTCCCTGTGAAAGTTGATATACTGAGGCATGTTTTCAGAAAGTACTTCTCGCATAAACTCGCTTTTGAGTTCATTGGTAATCCCTGAAGTCTCATTATCAAATAGAATACTGATAAACTTTCCCCTCAACTCCCTGTCTCTGTACAAGGGGTCCTCACTGTAATAACGCTTACTACCGTCCACACTTTCTTCAGCATTGAACCTTCTAAAAAATTGATTTACCTGTTTGGTTGATGCGGCAAATCTCCCATCATCTTTAGGGGAGCCGGGACTGTATAAACCTTGTCCCGGCGCCATTTCTAAAGATAAAACCAATACTAGTACTGATAATATTAATTTTCTCATGCGGAGGTTTCAGTCACGCGGATATCTCCTAACATCACATCCCAGAACTCGATAGTCCTACCGGCAATCTGTGTTTGTTTTTTCTCCACGTAAATAGTAATGTCTTTTTTGGTGGTGTCTCGATAATTCAGACCGGATTCCAAAGAGGTTCCTTCAAACCTTTGGTAAACAGTCACTACCCCAACATAACGGCCATCTGGCTGCCTTTCCAAATCAGAAATGTAATGGATATCATACCAAGTGATATTAACCCTATCATAGTTCAAAGCCATCAGTCTTTCAAAATACCTTCTGACTTTGTAATAGGCAATTTCCTTCCTGTTCAAAGAAGAAACACCCATTTCTGCACCCGGAGCAAAAAGCTCTTCAGCACGGTCCATCACACGATTGGCCTCGGAAAACTGGGTTTCTTTGCTACCAATGATACTGATATATTTACTCAAATCCTTTACCTTTTCCAGGGCAAGGGAATCAATAGCCTGCTTTCTGGCAGGGCTGATGTTGTCTGATTGTGCGACAGATACTGCTGCTGTAGCAAAAAACAACAACAGGAATAATGGAATATATTTTTTCATGATTTGTAAGTTTTCTGCTGATTACTTTTTACGACGAAGTTCTAATTCAGACACCCTGCCATTTCCATCAAGCCTAATATCACTGATAAAATTCAGGTTCTTTTTGGTGTCCTTTAAATAATTCAGGTATTTTTCAATAGTAGTGGGCTCGTCATAATCCTTGATTCCATTTTCTTCATGGATTACAATCAAAACCGGTGTCTGCTGATTGGAAAACATACCCATTGCTTCGCCGATTGTTCGGTTGGCAGCATCTACATTGGATGATTGTGCAACACTGTTGAAATAATTTTCAAGTTTACCTACCGCTACTTCTTCCGCTGATGGTTGAGGCGCCGGTGCCGGGGCCGGGGCTGGGGCTGGCTGTTCTACAGGTGCAGGCTCAGGTGCTGCCGCCACTTTCTTTTTACTCTTACAGGCTCCCATGGCCAACAAACCAAAAAGAGCGAGTGTAAGCATTGCACTTACAGGTGATTGGATGGTTCTTCTTTTCATTTTTCGTTTTAGTAATTGATTTTTCTGACCAAATCCTTTTGAAACAAAAAGCATTCCATAGAGGTCTTTTCTTTTGTTTTTTTATTTTTTTTAACAAAAAAAACTTATTGCCTTTAGGTTTCGTCAATGGATTAATTGCGCAAAGGTATAGGAAAATTACAATACCTTGTATACGGTATTTTCTATCAAATTAAAATTAATTTTTAGAATAAAAAAGGCTGTGAAGAAATTCCCCACAGCCTCTATATTTATTCCAGATGAAAATCAATTAAAAAGCTCCTTGAGTTTGTTTTCCAATGAAGGCCCTCTAAGGTCTTTTGCAATTATTTTCCCCTCAGGATCAAGCAGATAAGTTGCTGGAATAGCATTGATCTGATAAATGGCAGCCGCTTCTGAATTAAAATATTTGAGATCAGATACATGTGTCCATGTCAACTCATCATCTGCGATGGCTTTGACCCAAGCATCATGGGTTCTGTCCAAAGAAACTCCAAAAACTTCAAATCCCCGGTCATTGTACTGATTATATAGCCTGACCACATTGGGATTTTCTTCTCTACAGGGCCTGCACCAAGCCGCCCAAAAATCAATCAACACATAATTCCCCCTTAAATCAGAGAGATTTACCAGGTTCCCATCCGGATCAGGGAGGGAAATTTCAGGAGCCTCCTGCCCTACTGACAAGGCCCGCATTTCATCCATGCGCAATTTTAGGTTTTGAACGGTTTGGAAATCGGGGTACTTTTCACTCAGTTCAGTGACCAATTCATCCATGAAAATAAAATCTTTCTTAGGATTCACCATAGAAAGTGCCCCCAAAGCAGCAAAACTGCCATCCATAGTGCCTACCAATGATTTCATCTTTTCACCATACTCCTCTTCCAAACCCATGGCATTTACTTGTATTTCCCTGATTTTTTCCTGATCACGGGAACTCATGGCTTCAAAATATTCATCGTTCAACATATTGATCACTGCCTGATATTCATTCATGAGCCCCTGAACCTGCTGTAAGTAGATGGAATCGTCCGATCCTTTGATTTCCAAGCTGTCATCATCCGCAAAATCATGTACTATCTCTACATCCTGATCGTAAAGCGCCAACCTGACTTCTTTACGGTCCATCATATTGAGTACATAAAATCCTGGACCATCCAAACTCAGCTGGTATTCAAATTTTCCGTTGGCTCCAACTTCTATTTCTGCAATATTCTCAGCACGCTCATCCTGAATGGCCGCCAGGACAATCTTGCCGTCCGGAACATTCGTCAATTGCCCGGAAATGGTTACTGTCCCATCAAAAATCCTTTGGTTACTTTGCCCACAGGCAAATACACCAAGGGCCAACAAAAAGAATAATAATTTGCTCATTAACTGTTTCATATCAATTTTCCAATAGTTCTGTCAATAATTTGGTGGCAACCTTAGGATCTGCCTTTCCTTGGGATTTTTTCATTACCTGCCCCATAAACATGCCCATCAGTCCCTTTTTTCCTGATTTGTATTCGGCTACTTTTGCAGGATTATCAGCCAGTACACTTTCAACCAATGGCTTGATACTGCCCTCATCACTTTCCTGAATTAAATTCAGTTCCTGGGCAATCTGTAGAGGTGATTTGTCCGGATTTTCCAACATGACCGGATAAATTTTCTGGGAAGCAACGGAAAAGTTGACCTTCCCATCGTCTATAAGTGCAATCAATGAAGCCAATGCAGTCGCACTGATCGGGAAATCAGATATATGCAGGGTAAGTTCATTTAAATAGGATTTCACCGGACCCATCATCCAGTTGGAGGCTGCCTTATAATTGGAAGTAAGTCCGCATAAAGTCTCAAAATAAAGCGCAATCTCCTTGCTGTCAGTCAATACCCCAGCATCATATTCGGGAAGCCCAAATTCATGGACAAACTTGTGATGTAACTCTCTTGGAAGGGAAGGCATCGCTGCCCGCACACTTTCCAGCCACTCCTCAGAAACAATCACAGGGCTAAGGTCAGGCTCTGGAAAATATCGGTAATCATTGAGATCCTCCTTGGTCCTCATTCCCGAAGTACTGCCTGTTGTAGCATCGAAAGTCCTCGTTTCAGAGATGATTTCGATACCCTGCTCCACAAGTGCAATCTGCCGTTCAAATTCATGCTCAATTGCTCTGGCCACATTCCTGAATGAGTTCATGTTTTTAACCTCTACTTTCTTACCATATTCCGGTGCCCCATGAAGTCTAACTGATATATTGGCATCACAACGAAGGGAGCCCTCTTCCATATTTCCGTCACAAATATCCAAATAACGGACAAGTTTTTTGATTTCTACCAAATAAGCATACGCCTCTTCGGAGGAACGGATGTCTGGCTCTGACACAATCTCAATCAAAGGTACGCCCGCACGGTTGAAGTCAACCAAAGTATCTACCTCTCCTGCCAGGTGCATGGATTTACCTGCATCCTCCTCCATATGGATCCTTGTCAGTGCAATGGATTTCTTGCTTCCATCAGGTAAGGTAACCGGGACTTCACCGCCCACACAGATAGGATCCTTGTCCTGCGTTATCTGATATCCTTTGGGAAGGTCAGGATAAAAATAGTTCTTCCTGGCAAAAATATTGTTTCTGGTAATCGTCGAATTACAGGCAATGCCCATTTTAATGGCAAATTCCACGGCCTTGCGGTTAACCTTAGGCAATGTCCCCGGATGTCCCAAAGTAATGACAGAAATATGGGTATTGGGAAGATTTCCGTATTCAGTGGAATCCGAAGTATACATTTTGCTCTGCGTAAGCAGCTGGGCATGTACTTCCAAGCCTACTACCAACTCATATTTATCTTTAATTTCTGCTGAAAGCATGTCTGTTTCATTAATATACTGATACTTCAAAAATGGAAGCAAATTCATGTAAAACCAAATTTGCTACCTGATATTCTACGATTGGCTGCCAAATAGCACCTGTGCTTTTGCTATAACGTCAGGCAGTCCAGAGAGGTTTTTTCCTCCGGCAGTAGCAAAGAAGGGCTGACCTCCACCTCCACCCTGAATGGATTTGGCCAATTCACGCACTGTGTTGCCAGCATCCAAACCCTTTGACGCAACCAATTCTTCGCTGATCACCACTGCAATTTGTGGCTTGCCCTCTATATCTGCGGCGAGAACCGCCAATACATCGGCCACTTCATGCTTCAATTCGAAAGCCAACTTTTTCAGGGCATCCGCAGATGGCAGTTTTACCTGCTCGATGATCAGATTGACACCATTGACCAACTGGGCTTTCCCCATCAAGCCATTTTTCAAGGAAGCAGCCTCCTTAAGATGCAAGCCTTCGATTTCCTTTTTAAGAACATTGCGCTCCTGTAAAAGGGCTTCCAGTGATTTCTTAAGATCCCTGGGGTTTTTCAAAATCTCCTGGATTTCACGGATAAGCTGTAACTGCCCATTGATATAATCCTCAGCAGCCTTGGCTGTGATGGCCTCGATCCTTCTGACCCCGGCGGAAATAGATCCTTCCGAGACAATTTTAAACAAACCGATATTTCCCGTAGCAGGCACATGGGTGCCTCCACAAAGTTCTACAGAAAAGTTTTTATCAAAAGTGATCACCCTCACAAAATCCCCATACTTTTCTCCAAAAAGGGCTGTAGCACCCTGTTTTTTGGCTTCCTCAATGGGCACATTGCGCTGCTCTCCCAGGGCAATGTTCTCCCTGATTTTGGCATTAACAATTTGCTCTACATTTTCAATTTCCTCCTCTGTCATCTTGGCAAAATGGGAAAAATCAAAACGCAGCATCTCTTCATTCACCAAGGAACCTTTCTGCTGTACATGATCACCCAAAACCTGCTTCAGAGCAGCATGCAAGAGGTGGGTGGCACTGTGGTTGTTCATGGACAACCTGCGCTTTTGTTCATTCACCTGTGCAGCAAAAACAACTTTGAAATCTGAAGGCAAGCGGTCAACAAAATGGACGATAAGGTCATTTTCTTTTTTGGTATCCAAAACCTGAATACGTTCTGCATCACTCTGAAGCCAGCCTTTATCCCCTACTTGCCCCCCACTTTCTGCATAAAAAGGCGTGCGATCCAATACCAATTGGTAGCGATCCCCTTTCTTATCCTTGATCTGTCTGTATTTGATAATGCGGCTCTGGCTTTGCAGGTAATCATAGCCCACAAATTCCACAGCCTCATCTTCATTGACCATTATCCAGTCCCCTGTTTCCTGTTCAGCCGCCGCCCTGGACCTGTTTTTCTGAATTTCCATCTCTGAGGCAAAACCTGATTCATCAACGGAAAGTCCGTTTTCTCTGGCAATAAGAGAGGTCAGATCAAGTGGAAAGCCGAAAGTATCATAAAGTTCAAAGGCCACTTTGCCTTCAATTACTGTCCTGCCTGTCTTGCCCATCTCCTCTTTGATCTGCTCCAACTTTTTCAACCCATTGTCCAATGTCCGTAAAAAAGAGGCTTCTTCTTCCATGATTACTTTGGAAATGAAATCTTCCTGCTGTGCAACCTCAGGGAAAATATCTCCAAAGTTTTGCGATAATAAGGGCATCAGCTCAAAGAGAAAAGGCTTTTGAAAATCGAGGAAAGTATAACCGTACCTTACTGCCCTTCTCAAAATTCTACGGATGACGTACCCCGCCTTGTTATTGGATGGCAACTGCCCATCTGCAATCGTAAAAGCAATGGCCCTGATGTGATCGACAATCACACGCATGGCAATATCTGTTTTTTCATCACCTCCATAGGCCTTGCCGGATTTCTTTTCCAGTTCCTGGATAAAAGGCATGAAGATATCCGTATCGTAATTGGAAGATTTCTGCTGAATGGCCCTGACCAATCGCTCGAAACCCATACCAGTATCCACATGCTTGGCAGGCAACTCTTTAAGACTGCCATCGGCAAGCCTATTGTACTGCATAAAAACCAAATTCCAGATTTCGATTACCTGGGGATGGTCATTGTTGACCAAGTCATAACCATTTTCCCGAATGCGTTCCTCATCCGTCCTGAGGTCTATGTGAATTTCCGAACAAGGGCCACAAGGGCCCGTATCCCCCATCTCCCAAAAATTATCTTTTTTACTGCCAAAAAGTATGCGCTCTTCTGGAACAATGCCTTTCCATATTTCAAAGGCTTCCGTGTCTTTATCAAGTTGGTCTCCGGTATCTCCACCAAAAACCGATACATACAACCTGTCCTTTGGCAAACCATACACAGAGGTGAGCAATTCCCAGGCCCATTCTATGGCCTCTTTTTTAAAATAGTCCCCAAAAGACCAATTGCCCAACATTTCAAACATGGTGTGGTGGTAAGTGTCCACGCCCACTTCTTCCAAGTCATTGTGCTTTCCGGAAACACGCAGGCACTTCTGACTGTTGGCTGTACGGGTAAACTTGGGGACTTCATTGCCCAGAAAAAAATCTTTGAACTGATTCATTCCTGCATTGGTAAACATCAGTGTAGGGTCATTTTTCACCACAATTGGTGAAGAAGGTACATAATGATGTTGCTTTGATTGAAAAAACTCAATAAAAGTTTTTCTGATTTTTCTTGCTTCCATGTAAGCTTTTGACTATGTTCGGATTCAATTGTTTTATAATTATATTTGCAAACTTCTAAAGTTGATCACCCTAGCCCCATTGGGCTACAAAATTAGAAGAATTAACCTTTTAAATAGTAATGAGTAGAATAAAATATTACTACGACCCAAAGACATGTAAGTATGAAAGGTATGTCCGTAGCAATTGGGACATTGCGCTTAACGCCCTAGGCTTTCTTTCTATTTCGTCTATTTTAGCCATTGTTTTTATTATTGGCTATTACTCCTATTTTGATAATCCCAAAGAACTCATGCTCCAAAAAGAAAACAAGGAGCTAAAGTTTTACTATGAATTTCTAGAGGAAGAAGTAGGAAAAATGAACCAGATGCTGGCAGACCTGCAGCATCGAGATGACAACCTTTACCGGATTATTTTTGAAACCGAGCCAGTGGCCAAGGAAATCAGGCAGGCCGGTATCGGTGGATCAGACAGGTACCGGGCAATCCGGGAAAAAGGTATCAATCAGGAACAATTGATCATTTCCCTGCACAGCAAGGTTGACGCACTGAAAAGGCAGCTTTATGTGCAATCGGTGAGTTACGATGAGGTTACTGAACTTGCCCTTAAAAAAGAAGAATACTGGGCTTCGATTCCCGCCATACAACCCATTTTGAATGAAAATCTCAACTTATTGGCTTCCGGTTTTGGAATGCGCATCCATCCTATTCTTAAGGTGAGAAAAATGCACCAAGGAGTTGATTTCGCAGCACCAAAAGGCACTCCCATTTATGCCACCGGGGATGGGGTAGTCACAGTAGTCAAAACTATTTTCGGAGGTTATGGTAAGTATGTGGAAATCGATCATGGGTTTGGTTTTGTTACCAGATACGCCCACATGAATGATTTTGCAGTCAAAAGAGGACAAAAAGTCAAAAGAGGAGATCAGATTGGAACAGTAGGCAACACCGGTTCATCTACAGGACCCCATGTACATTATGAGGTGATTAAGGACGGAAGGTTCGTCAATCCGGTCAATTATTTCTTCAAAGACCTTTCTCCAGAGGAGTACGATATGATCCTGGAACTGGCTTCCAAGGAAAACCAATCGCTTTCTTAATGATTGGAATAATAAACATTCAGTAAAACCATAAAGGCCATATCTGCAGATATGGCCTTTTTTGTTGTTGTCCCGTGGTTGTGCCGCCGGACTCTTGGTGATTGAGCTTTCAGCTCATTTTTTTCCCGAAGAGGTCATAAGGGTTTTCACAATGGATCCAAAAAAAAGATTGATCAAATACCCATTCAAATATATCTGGATCATTTACCTGTGTCCATCCTCATTCATCCCACATTGCGGGACAAGGTCCGTGGTTAAATTTAAAAAGCGAAGCTTTTCAACCACTTGTCCTGTTTAATTCAACTCCTTCCGGAGTTGGGCGGACTGGGGGCTTACAATAGCCTCAACCACCAGGTTTTACCCGGGGTAAATAACCTTCGGTATTGGACGCTTATGGCGTCCTGACCCCTATACAGGGCTAACGCCCCAAACTTTCCAAGCTTTAACATCCTTAATTCTACATTCTACAAGTCACCGCTTTGAGAAAATATAATAAACCTTTGTCTCTACCCAATCTTCTTTTGAAAAGTCATACCACCTTTGATTTAACACCAGTTGAACGGGGCTGTTTTTTCCTTGATTGATAATCAATAGATCCACCACAATACCATCGTAAAATTGATTAGGAGACTCAAATTGAGGGGGAAATCTGTTCCAGTCTAACACGACAGCTCCATTCTCGTTCAAATCAAACCTTCTGGCATTCTGATAATATTCAACAATAATTTCATCATTATACACCTGATGATAAGGAAGCCTCATCACAACCTGAGAGAAATCAACAGACCAATCTTCCGGTCTGGAGAGTTTCAAAAAAATAATGCCAGAATTTCTACCTAAAAAATTCCCCTTATCATACAATTGCTCCAGTAAATTCATGGAAGCCACCCCATCCCCTGTGATGTCTATGGCATCTTCAGCAAGAATAGATTGTGGAATGTATTCGCCATAAAAAGTTTCTATGTCTTCTTTTTCGGCACAAGAGATGAAAAAAAATCAAAAAAGCATCAATTTAAGATCCCTATTTTTCATCGTGCATGGTTTAGGCTATCTAAAACTAAGAAAAAGTTTAATTTTAAAAAACTAAAGTTCTTTTTTAACCCCAATATCCGCAAAGGTTCCGCAGAGGGCGCCAATCTTAATGATGAAAACTTCAACCTTACCAAGCACCCCATTCTTCACTTTTCATTCATCATTCTTCATCCTAATGCGATCCGGTTTCATATCGTCGGCGGTTATCGATCCATTATTTTACCCGAATCTTGCGCCGACTCTGGGA
>NZ_SLAP01000051.1 GCF_007126775.1 Cecembia sp.
GCAGCATTGGGCATCAGGATCATCGCTCCCATGCCAGGAAAAGGCACTATTGGAATTGAAGTCCCCAATAAAAACCGGGAATTGGTACCTGCTAAATCTGTATTGGGCACAGAAAAATTTATGAAGAGTGACAAGGATCTTCCTGTCGCTTTGGGCAAAACCATATCCAACGAAGTTTTTGTCATAGACCTTGCCAAAATGCCCCACCTGCTGATGGCCGGTGCCACTGGGCAAGGAAAATCGGTTGGACTGAATATGATCCTTGCTTCATTGGTTTACAAAAAGCATCCGGCCCAGCTAAAGTTTGTTTTGGTAGATCCCAAAAAAGTGGAATTGACCCTTTTCAATAAAATTGAACGGCATTTCCTCGCTAAATTACCCGGTTCCGAAGAAGCCATTATAACAGATACCAAAAAAGTAATCTATACTTTGAATTCTCTGTGCATAGAGATGGACAGACGCTATGACTTGCTTAAGGATGCTGGCTGTAGAAACCTAAAAGAATACAATGCCAAATTTATTGCTCGGAAATTGAACCCCGAAAAGGGACATCGCTTTATGCCTTATATCGTGTTGGTAATAGATGAGCTAGCAGACCTGATGATGACGGCAGGTAAGGAAATTGAAGGTCCTATTGCACGATTGGCCCAGTTGGCAAGGGCCATTGGTATACACCTGGTAGTCGCTACACAAAGACCATCAGTCAATGTTATCACGGGTATCATCAAGGCGAATTTCCCTGCAAGATTATCTTTCCGTGTAACATCTAAAATTGACAGCCGTACCATTTTGGATTCCGGCGGGGCCGAACAGCTTATTGGCATGGGGGATATGTTACTTTCCCATGGTTCAGATGTAACCAGGCTGCAGTGTGCATTTTTAGATACGCCAGAGGTAGATGCCATTTGCGACTGGATAGGGGAACAAAAAGGATATCCTGATGCCTACTTACTTCCTGAATTTGAAGGAGAAGATAGTGATAGCGGTATAGGAGATATCGATTTGGCTGACAGAGATCCTTTATTTGATGATGCAGCAAGAATGATCGTCATGCATCAGCAAGGAAGCACCTCTTTGATCCAAAGAAAATTAAAACTTGGATACAACAGGGCCGGAAGAATCGTTGACCAATTAGAGGCAGCAGGTATTGTTGGTCCCTTTGAGGGCAGCAAAGCCCGAGAAGTTTTGATCCAAGATGAAGAAACTTTGGAACGGTTATTGAACGGCTTGTAAAAACAAAACAATACCCAAGTTAAGCCTTAAAAAAAATCAAAATGTTTTATAGAGTAGTATGGATTGTTTGTCTTTTTGGGCTCCTTACTCAGACTGCTTACAGTCAAAAAGATCCAAAAGCCAAAGCCATTTTAGACGCTGTCAGTCAAAAATACCAATCCTTAAAAGGCATGAAAGCCAATTTTGAATTTTCTGATGGAAGAATGCAACCAAGAACGGGAGAAGTAGCCATCAAGGGAGAAAAATACAGGATCAAATTACCCGAACAGGAAATATTTAATAATGGAAAAACAGTCTGGACCTTTATCGAGTCCGGTACCTATAAAGAAGTGACCATCAACAATGCCAGCGACATGGGAGACGAGCTTACTCCATCCTCTGTCTATAACATTTACAAAAAAGGTTACAATTACCAATTACTGGGGGAACGCACAGAAAATAAAGTTGTCCTTCAGGAAATTGAGTTGCTCGCCGAAAACCCCACAGCACCATTTAAACGAGTCGTTTTGACGGTGGACAAAGAAAAGAAAGACCTCTTAGGATGGGAAATCTATGATGACCAGGGAGATGTCTTTAAATATAAATTTACCGGACTTGAAACCAATACGGATATTCCTGATGCCTATTTCAGCTTTGATCCAAAGGAATATGGAAAGGTAGAAATTATAGATTTGAGGTGATTTTAATCCCGCTGCACATGCGGGATTATTTTTTATCCCTACTTTTGGGAAAATACCCAAAATATGAACCGAAAAGCAATCTTTGAACAGATCCAAAAAAAAGCCTCTTTTTTATGCGTGGGTCTGGATACAGACCTTTCCAAAATCCCCAATCACCTGCTTCAGGAAAAGGATCCGGTTTTTGAATTCAACAGGCGTATCATCGATGCCACAGCTGATTTTGCGGTAGCGTACAAACCCAATATTGCCTTTTATGAAGCCTTGGGGCCTAAAGGTTGGGAAAGTTTGCAAAAAACCCTGGATTATATCCCCAAAGATATTTTCACCATTGCCGATGCCAAAAGAGGAGATATCGGCAATACTTCTTTTTTGTATGCCAAGGCATTTTTTGAAACCATGGAATTTGATTCGGTTACGGTGGCTCCATACATGGGCGTGGACAGCGTCCAACCATTTTTACAATTTAAAGATAAATGGGTGATTCTATTGGCCCTTACTTCCAATGAAGGCAGCAAGGATTTTCAGCTTCTTCATTCCCAAGATGGTAAACCGCTCTTTCAGGAAGTTTTGGAAAAAAGTTCCATATGGGGAACACCAGAAAACCTGATGTATGTGGTAGGTGCTACAAGAGGAGAGAAAATTGCTGAAGTAAGAAAGATTGTGCCAGACCACTTCTTCCTTGTCCCCGGTGTCGGAGCCCAAGGTGGCAGCTTGGAAGAGGTTGCCAGATATGGCATGAACAGGGAATGCGGCTTACTCGTAAATTCTTCCCGGGGTATTATCTATGCCGGAAAAGAGAAAGATTTTGCACCCGCTGCTCAATTGGAGGCTAAAAAGCTGCAGCAGGAAATGGAAAGCCTTTTGAACAAATATTTATAAGCAGCTTAAAATTCAATTTACCTATTCGGACAGATAATAACCGGCCGGTCAGAGATTGCACATCAGTCCCTGATGGTATCACCCCTCCCATTTAAGCCGAATTAATCGGATAATTTAAATCCAACTATTCCTTCACTAGAAAATTTATGGTAATTTAAGTGCTGGTTAACAGAACAGTAACTTTAATTTTTAAACCGTTTTTTCGCTATGGATTTTCAAGAAAACTTTCTTCATGCGGTCTGGAAGTACCAATATTTTGACAGGAAAAATCTTCAGACCACGCTGGGCCAGCATCTAGAGATCAAAAAAATCGGATTTCATAATTTCCATGAAGGGCCAGACTTTCTGGAGGCCCATATCTTTATAGGGAATATGCAATATCATGGCAACATTGAAATCCACAGAAAATCATCTGACTGGATAAGCCACAGACATTCTGATGATTCAAATTACAATGCCGTCATTCTGCATGTAGTTTTTGAACACGACCGCCCTATACTTCAGTCGGATGGCACGGAGATCCCAACATTGGAGCTGAAGGGCAGGATTTTTCTTGATGTGATCAGGAATTATGAAAGGCTGAGTGAAAGCAAAGATGATATTCTCTGTGGCTCAAGACTAAAGGAAACACAGGATATTATCCGCTATTCCATGCTGGAAAAAACGCTCATTGAACGGCTGGAAATCAAATCAGACCAAATCCTTTCCATCATGGAAAATACGAAAAACGACTGGGAGGAAACTGCTTACAGATGGCTTTTTCAGTGTTTTGGCTTCAAAACAAATGCCAAGGCCATGTTCAGACTTGCCAATGCTGTTCCATATAAAATCCTTAAAAAACAAGGGGATAAACCCCAGGTTTTAGAGGCCATACTTTTTGGTCAGGCAGGCTTGCTTCTGGATATTGGAGAAGATGAATATGCTGATCATCTTCTTTCTGAATACAGTTTTTATCAAAAAAAATATGGTTTAAGACCGGCTCTTTTCCTTCACGATTGGAAATTTATGGGTGTAAGACCGGGCAACTTCCCGCATCGTCGGCTTGCACAGCTCGCAAAAATCCTGGCCACAAACAACTCCTTATTCTCGGTTGTACTTGATTGTTCAAAGGAGATTGCGCATTTCCGCAAAATGTTTCAAGTCAACCTGGATCCCTATTGGGAACAGCATCAGAAACCTGGGGTTATTTCGAAGAAAAAGCTAGCACCCACTTTAAGTAAAAACACTTTTGACTTATTGATCATCAATTTTATAAGCCCATTATGGTACAGCTATGGAAAATTCATGAATGAAGCACATTGGAAAGAAAAAGGCTTTGACCTACTTCAGGACATCAGTCCGGAAAATAATTTTGTTTCAAGAAAATTTGAGAAAATCGGTTGGCAGGTACAAAATGCCTTTGATTCACAGGGAATGTTGGGGCTTTACCATATTTATTGCAAAGAAAAACGCTGTATGGACTGTAAAATTGGACAGAATCTTTTGAAGCCACCTAAAGTTGGACTTTTGTTTTAAACTTTGATTTGCCGTACTTTTGGGCTCCAATTGAAAAGAAAATGGATAAACCGGTAATCATCTTAGGAGCAAAAGGAATAGCACATCCTGCTTTGGAAATTTTCAACAGCAACCAGGTCATTGTTTACGGCTTTCTGGATGAAGATGAAAAATTGCATGGCACTGAGATTAATGTGGTACCCATATTGGGACATCCAGAAGATGATGGCTTCCTAAAATTGATAGGCAAGAAATGTGAAGCTTTCGTAGCAGTTGATGACAATAGATACAGGCAGTTTCTGGTTAAAATGCTCAATGAAAAAAGGAAAGTGCAACCTGTCAATGCCCTCCACGAAAGATCATATATATCCACTGACGCGAGTATCGGACATGGGAATTTTGTCAATGCCCAAGTGACCGTTGGAGCAGGCGCAAAAGTAGGAAGTCATTGCATTCTCCATTCAGGTGCAATCATTGACCACACCTGTGAATTGGAGGACTTTGTTCAAATTGGAGCAGGATCCGTCATCAATTCCGGTGTTAACATTAAGGAAGGTGCATTTATAGGTTCAGGAGTTACCATTGTTTCAGGCATTACCATCGGCAAAGATGCAAGGGTAGGTGCTGGTTCAGTGGTCATAGCAGATGTAAAGAATGGAGAAACGGTCTTTGGAAACCCTGCTTCATCAATCAAAAAATAAATTATCCAATTCAGTTTACAACCAAAACACCCTGCCGGAAACAGGGCTTAAGTTATGGAAAACAACAATTACAGCATCCTTCTTTATTATTGCTATGCCCCCATAGAAGACACAGAGGCATACAGAGAAGCGCATCACCTCTTCTGCATTGAAAACAACATCAGAGGAAGAATCATTATCTCCCCCGAAGGCTTGAATGGAACTGTTTCAGGTCTCAAGGAAGATTGTGAAAAGTACATGGCTTATATCCATGCAGACCCGAGATTTGCCAAAACAGAATTCAAAATTGAATCCCATAACAAACATGCTTTTGCCAAAATTCATGTGCGTGTCAAACCTGAAATCGTCCATAGCAGCCTGCGCCATATTGATCCAAATGTAAAAACCGGGAAACATTTGGCTCCAGAAGAATTCAAGGCTTTAAAAGACCAGGAAGATGTGGTGATTTTAGATGTAAGGTCCAATTATGAGCACGAATTGGGCAGGTTTAAAAATGCCATCACCCTGGATATTGACAACTTCCGTGATTTCCCTGAAAAGGTAAAAGAGCTGGATCATTTGAAAGGTAAAAAAGTACTGACTTATTGTACAGGTGGCATCAAATGTGAAAAAGCCTCCGCTTTCCTCTTAGAGCAAGGCTTTCAAGATGTGTATCAGTTACACGGGGGAATCGTCAAATATGGACTGGAAGCAGGCGGTGAGGATTTCGAAGGCAAGTGTTATGTTTTTGACAATAGAATTGCCGTTGATATCAATAAGGTCAACCCTGTGGTGATTTCCAATTGCCATGTGTGCGGTACCGAATGTGACCGCATGGTCAACTGTGCCAATCCATCATGTAATGCCCACCTACCAATCTGCGAAAAATGTGGATGGGAAATGGAAGGCGCTTGCTCCACAGAGTGCAAGGAGCATCCTGAAAAGCGTCCTTATGACGGCACTGGCTATTACCAGAAAAACACCAATGGCTATAATCCATACAAAGGGCTTTTCAAACGCAAAGACAAAGAAAAAATTAAAGAATTATCGGATGAACAAAAGGATTCCAGAGTCAGAGCTGATCATTAATTCGGACGGAAGTATCTACCACCTCAATTTGAAGCCAGAGCACCTGGCTTCAATTGTTATAGCAGTAGGTGATCCAGATAGGGTGAAAAAAATCTCGCAACACTTCGATAGCATTGAATTTGAAATTGCAAAAAGAGAATTTGTCACCCATACCGGATATTATAAGGGAAAAAGAATGACTGCTATCAGTACGGGAATGGGAACAGACAATATTGAGATTTTCATGACAGAGTTAGATGCCCTCGTCAATGTTGATTTCAAAACCCGCTTGCCAAAAGAAAATCATACTTCCTTGGATATTATCCGAATCGGGACTTCCGGAAGTATGCAAAAAGATATACCGGCAGGTTCCCTTTTGGCTTCTGCTTATGGCATAGGATTAGACACCTTAATGGCATTCTATCATACCAATTATTCAGATTTGGAACAAAAGATAGGTGCAATCATCCAAAAAGAATTGAATCTATCATTCACTCCCTATTGCATCCAAGGCTCAAAAAAGTTATTGAAAAAAGTAGGGGAAGGCTTATTCATCGGAAATACGGTCACCTGTCCCGGATTTTTTGGACCACAAGGAAGAGAAGTCAGGATCAAACCTGCTATTCCCGATATTATAGAAAAACTGAGCAATATAAGTTTGGATGACTTTCGGCTCACCAACTTTGAAATGGAAACTGCAGGATACTACGCCATGGGCAGGTTATTGGGGCATGAGGTCATGAGCTTGAATGCCATCATTGCCAACCGGATTACCCATGAATTTGCTAACAATGCTTATGATATCGTGGATGACCTGATTATCCAAACACTTGATAATATTGTTCAGGATTAGGTGATCCGATTAAACACAGCTGTTTCAAAAGGTCAATCACTTGAAATAAACCAACCATTCATGTAAGCATACTACTGTACAGCCTTCTTATAGGTGTATTAATGTATATACACGTTTTTTCTGAACCAGCTCGACTGTAGCGCGTTATGTATAGTAGGTGTTTATGGATTTAATCGTGATTTGATAAAACTTAATCATTTAAAACGGTTTAATTTAAATCCCAATTAATTGGAATTTTATTTGGAAAATAAGTTAAAAATAACTCAACAAACCTTCCAACATAAAAATAATCCTATTAATCAGAATTATAGTCTGCAATTCTGAAATTTTCCAACTATTAAAAAAATTAAAAATGAAATCTGTTTTATCTTATTTTGGAGTATTATATATCCTTTTCTTCAGCCTGGACATTCAGGCACAAACTTTTACGATAAAAGGTAATGTCAGTGACAGAGAGTCAAACCAACCCATGGAATTTGCCAACATAGCTTTATTGACTGTTGGGGATTCATCCCTTGTTACAGGGGGAATGAGTGATTTGGATGGTACTTTTTCTTTTGATACAGAACAGACTGGAGATTTTTTGTTAAGGGTAGGATTCATTGGCTATGATAATTATTTCAGAAAAATCACATTAGGCGATAAAGCAGTATTGAATGTAGGCAACTTAAGAATCATGCCTGACGCAACCAACTTGGAAGAAGTGGTGGTAGAAGGGGTGACTTCCATGTTTGAAAGCGATATTGATAAAAGACGGTACAACATAGAAAACAGTATACTTGCCCAAGGTGCATCAGCTTCGGAACTTCTGGCTACTTTACCTTCTATACAAATGGATGACGAAGGAGAATTGACCATGCGGGGTTCTGGAGATATCTTAATTTACATCAATGGAAGACCATCAAATATTTCAGGAGATGGGATTGAAGCCGTTTTATCTCAATTTCCTGCAAACAGTATTGAGAGTGTGGAACTTATCACCAATCCTTCTGCAAGGTATGATGCCACAGGATCTGGAGGTATCATCAATATCATTCTGAAAAAAGATGAAAAAATCGGTTTCAATGGCCAAAGCCAGGTATCAGTTGGCACAAGAGATAAATATAACTTCAACGTAAATTTAAATTATGGAAAAGATAAGGTGAATTATTTTGCCAGTTATAATTATCAAAACAGGAGATTATTCAGAGAATCTGAAGGAAACAGAGTTTCTACAATTCCTGGAATATCACCTGAACTTGACCAGGATTCCTATGGTGAAAACATTAATATATCCCATTTGATCAGGGCAGGACTTGACTACAATATTTCCCAAAATGGAACCTTGGGATGGTATATCCAGGGAAATATCAGGGAAAGAACTGGAGATAACCTACTCAATCAAAGATTTTTGAATAACCAACAACAATTGGACAGTCTATTTATTAGAGAAAATGAGGAATCCAATTCAAGTTACAACATAGAAACTGGAGTAACTTATGGATTAAATCTTGACACACTTGGCCAACGTATTTTTACTTCGTTGTCGTACTCCAGAGACTCTAGAGATGAATTAGATTTCTATTACCAATCTTTCTTCAATAATTTGATGATGGAAAACCCGGAAAATTTTCTCCAACAAGATTTACTTAGGGCCCAAACTTCAAATCTTCTGGTATTTCAATTTGATTATATTAAACCATTTGCTTCCGGTGGAACCTTTGAGGCCGGGCTAAAAGGTACATTCAGTGAATGGGATAGGAGACAGAACTTTTTACAGTCTGATGCCTCCAATAATTTCATACCTACTGAGAATGATACCATTTCAAACACTTTCAACTTTAGGGAAGATGTGTATGCCGCTTACCTAAACTACAGTAATGCTTGGGGAAAGTTAAGTTATCAAGCTGGCTTAAGGGCAGAGTACACAGAGACTAATTCGCTGACTGGAAATACCAATAGCACCTTTGTGAATAATTATTTCAATTTATTCCCAAGCATTTATGGCGTTTACAATTTAGGAAAAGACCAGGATCTGATTTTAAATTACAGTAGAAGAATTTCAAGACCAAGACTATGGGGCTTAACTCCATTTTATAGAGTAAATGATCCCCTTAACCTACAAATTGGTAACCCCACACTTCAACCAGAATTTACAGATAGTTTCGAAGCAGGCTATCAAAAAGGCTGGGCAAATTATTTGTTAAGTGCGACAGTATATCAAAGGTTTTCAACAAATGTTCAAAGCAGAATTACAGAACTCTTCGATAATAATGTCTCAATTACTACCCGTGAGAATGCGGCGAGAAGAAACAATACAGGATTTGAAATCATCAATCAAATTCAGTTGGCAAGCTGGTGGGATGCGACTTTAAGTGGTAATTTCTTTTATTCAGAAATCATTGCAGATAATCTGGAAAGACCCTTTATTAATTCAAATTTCAGTTGGACTTTGAATTTATTGACGAATTTAGCCATCCCAAATGTGGTGAATTTTCAGATGCAAGCCAATTACAGAGGCCCTATTGTAATCCCTCAGGGAGAAATTGAACCCATGTACAGCATAAGTGCAGGATTAAAAAGGAATGTATTTAATAACAAAGGCACCTTCAGTATTAACGTTAGCGATATATTCAATACTCAAATCTTCAGAATCAAAACCAGCGATGAAAGATTTGAACAGTCAAGATTATGGAACAGGGAAACAAGAATTGGGACAATTGCATTTACCTATAGATTTGGTGGATTTAAAGAAAAAAACGGAAAGGAAAGAAGCCGAGAAGACATGGAGAGCGATATGGATTTTTAGTTAAAGTTGCTCAATCACCCCCAACCCTTTAAATGAATTATTTAAAGGGTTTTTTTTATGAAAACAGTTTTATTTGTGATAAACTTCCCCAGATATGGTCCAGTCCGTCAAAGCAAAAGAAATCATTCAAAGTTTAACATACCTGGCAGATCCTGTCAAAGCAAAATTTTTACAGGGCTATTTCAAAACCGGAAAAGGAGAATACGGTGAAGGGGACAAGTTCTTAGGCGTTAAAGTCCCAGAACAGAGAAAAATTGCTGGGCAATTTTGGAAAGATGTCA
>NZ_SLAP01000135.1 GCF_007126775.1 Cecembia sp.
GATTTTATCCAGGAATATAAAAGGATTTTGGAAGAGAATGGGATCCGGTTTGATGAGAAATATTTGTTGTGATTGAAATTTCGGCAGTTAGTTTTTTTTTAAATTCAACCACGTTGTGGTTGAGAAAACCAGGTATGCATATCCATTCTCAACCCCACATTGGCATGTGGGGCTAATCACATTGATTCCCTTCAGGAATCAAAATGAACCAATCAATTTAAAAGTGTTATCTGTATTTTCCTGCCACGTCCTGCAAGCTCTTCAGGGATCAACCTTGGACAAAGTCTTATCACAAAGATTCCAATTGGCTCCCCACAAGGGCGGACAAACTCTTCAGGGATCAATCATTTGATAAGAATTGTAAAATGATTGACATCATGTAAATCCTGAATTAACCATCGAAAATCCTTCAATCACAAAGTGCCTGCCTGTCGGCAGACAGGGTTGAATCTGATTCGCCACACATGAAATGTGTGGTCTAATATTAAAATTCCTATCCTCTCATGTTGATGGCATCTTCCAAAATTTTAATCAATTCCGAAGTATCCTCTTTTATTTCTTTGAGCATGATGATACAATCTTTATGGATTCAACTTTAAATCCTGTGCTGCTACTATCTGCCACTTTTTATCTCTGTATATCCAGGTATCGGTCCAGATATTGGTTGTGCTGGTAGAGTCGGCTTTTTTTGTCCAGGTCTCATTACCCTGTGCCACAGCAGCCTCTCCGTAAAACCTTATGGTAACATTGAAAACCTTGGGTTTGTAAGATCGGTTTGCTTTCATTTTAGACTCACGAATCAAGGTTTGTTTGTCATAAAGATCACCCCTTAAACTTACCCCCACGAAGTCATCTGCTACAATCCGATCAATTACTGAAGAATCGCCCGCATTTATCGCTTCTGCCCATTCTTGTGCAGATTTTAAAATATACGCGTTGGCTGCTTCATAATCCATTTTCTCAGAGCAAGAGAAAAGGAATAGAGCGAGCATAAGAATTATTAATTCCAAATTTTTCATTTTACCTCATTTTGTCAGTTCCTTATCGATAGTATTAATCAGGGAATCAATTTGGGCTTGCACCAAGGAATATGCATATTTTTGTCCATCAGCTAATTGGATTTTTAGTCGGACCGCATTGATGATGAATTGATCCTGTTTGTAGTCAGTTAGGGTTTTACCTGGTATAGAAGACTTTGAGATATCTACCGGATTGTAATCAACTCCAATTGGGAATAAGATAAATAAATCAATCGTTCCTGAACGTTGACTTAGGACGAAGTGCATGGTTTTCTTCCCTAATGAGGAGATTTATTTTCCGAAGGAGGGAATGAAAGCATTCTAAAAAGTACCAAATCCTCTCCAAAAAATGCATAATCAGCTCATGCAGCTTTTGCAGGTTTAAAGTAAAATAAGATACGGGTGCCATCTTTTACTTCTTCCTGCATGGTGCCATTTAATTGCTGTGTGAGAAGCGAGATCAATTGCCCGCCAAAACCTGTGCCTTTGATCTGCCCGCTTTTGCCCACCCCATTGTCGCTTACCTTTAACTGAAGGACGCCATCAGTATTTTTATGAAGGGTGATTTCAACTTTACCTTGCTGTCCTTCAGGGAAGGCATATTTTAGCGTATTTGTCAGCAATTCATTAACAATTAGACCAAGTGGAACAGCGGTGTCAATATCCACATCAAGGTTATCCATAGCACATTCAAGGGTTACCCGCTTTTCCGCACCAAAAGATCCGATCAAACTTTCACCCAGGTTGATAAAATAATCTTTCATTTCAATGGCGCCAAGGTTAGTGCCCTGATAGAGTTTTTGATGCACGATGCCAATGGATTGCACCCTGTTTTGCCCTTCCTGCATGGCATCTTTGGTATTGGGGTCGTCTATTTGTGCTGATTGTAGGGCCAACAAACTGCTGACTACCTCAAGGTTGTTTTTTACACGATGGTGGATTTCTTTTAACAGCAATTCGTTTTCTGCATTTTTGGCGGCAAGCATGCGGTTAGCTTGGGTACGGGCCTTGTAACTGCGGTACCCAAAAACCAAAAAGCCGCTTAGCAGTACTGCTAAACCAATACTAAGCCATTGCACCAACCGTTGTTGGGAAAGCTGCTTTTCCTGCGCTGCAATGGTGGCTTCCTTTTTTCCGGTTTCGTAGCGGGTCAGCATTTCACTCATGGCAATATCACTTTCTTTTTTGGCAGTGCTATCGCGCATTATTCTTGCTTTCTTTTGGTAGGCCAAAGCCTCCTTATAATCTCCCAATTTTTCGTAAATGGTGCTGATATGGCCATAGTTCTCTGTGAGGTTCGATAAGTCCCCATCTTTCTCAAGTAAACGGACGGTTTCCAACTGATAAGGCAGGGCATTTCCGTAATTTCCCAAAAGTAGATTTACTTCACCGAGGTTAGCTGTTACTGTGTGTATGGCGTTATTGTAATTGGTTTTTTTCGCTAGAGCGAGCGTAGCTTCATATTGAACCAATGCTTCATCATATCTTTTCAGCCTTTTGAGGGCATTGCCCCTGTTGTTCATAAAATC
>NZ_SLAP01000050.1 GCF_007126775.1 Cecembia sp.
AAATAAATTAAATGCTTAAAAAATCAATATTTTTTAAGCATTTAATTATGCGTATAAAAATTTGATTTTCAGATAGTTAAAAACGTAAATGAAGACGCTGTATAACTTAATCTATAAGAATTATAAAATACTGTTTTTTCCCTTTTTGTACCAAAAGGTATTTGTTCTGCAGCAAAGGGAAAACAGCATCAGCGGCAGGATCTGTAATTTTTTCCTTGTTGATGGAAACTCCTCCTCCTTGTATCATTTTCCTGGCCTCGCCTTTAGAGGGAAAGATTATCCCATGTGATTTTTCTGATAATAGGTCTACAAGATTGCTTTTTTCTTCAAATACTTCTCTGCTTATGTTTACCTGAGGCACCCCCTCGAAAACTTGTAGAAAGGTTCTTTCATCAAGCGCGGCAAGGTCTTCTGTAGAGGATTTCCCAAACAATATACTGGAGGCTTTAAGTGCCATTTCATATTCTTTTTCACCATGGATCATGCAAGTGACTTCCTTGGCAATTTCCTTTTGTAAAAACCTTAAATGTGGCGCTTCCAGATGCTCTTTTTCCAATTGCTGAATTGTTTTCTGATCCAAAAGGGTGAAAATGCGGATATACTTACTTGCATCCTCGTCTGAAACATTCAACCAAAACTGATAGAAGGCATAGGGGGAGGTTTTTTCCGGATCCAGCCAAATCGAGCCGCTTTCTGTTTTGCCGAATTTAGCACCATCTGACTTGGTGATCAGAGGAACTGTCAAGGCAAAAGCATGTCCTCCTTCCATTTTACGGATCAATTCTGTTCCTGTCACGATATTGCCCCATTGATCTGAGCCTCCTAACTGTATGCTGACACCCTGATTTTTCCATAAATGAAAAAAATCATAACCTTGGATGAGCTGATAGGAAAATTCGGTAAAGGAAAGTCCGCTGCCTTCTTCCAATCTTCTTTTAACAGAATCTTTGGCCATCATGTAATTGACGGTGATGTGTTTTCCCACATCACGGATAAAAGCCAGAAAAGAGAATTCGGCCATCCAGTCATGATTATTGACCAGTTCTGCCTTATTGGTCAGTCCCTCATCAAAATTTAGAAATTTAGCCAATTGGTTTTTGAGGCATTCCACATTGTGATCCAAACTTGCTTTGTCCAATAGATTCCGCTCTGCTGATTTAAAGCTAGGGTCTCCAATCATTCCTGTGGCACCTCCTACAAGGGCAAAAGGTTTATGTCCTGCTCTCTGAAAGTGCAGTAAGGTCATTACGCCAACCAAGTGTCCAATATGCAATGAATCCGCTGTTGGGTCAAAACCTAAATAGGCAGAGCGCATACCTTCTTTGAGATGCTGTTCCAAACCTGGAGTCATATCCTGGAGCATACCTCTCCACTGCAGTTCATCTATAAAATTATTCATGGGTTTTCTCTTTTTTCAGCGCTGCAAATATAGGTTTTGTAATAAGAGAAAGAAAGTATTCCCTATTTTTGAGGCATGTCAACTGTTAAAAAGAAAGAAAACAGGGTTACAATGACCCATGTTTTTAAAACCATCATCTGGCCAAGGAAAAGACAGCTTTTTTTAGGGCTATTTTTGATCATCATTTCCCGATTATCCGGATTGGTACTTCCTGGAGCGAGCAAATTCCTGATAGATAATGTGATTCCTTCCGACAATCTTGATTATTTGAAATGGTTAGTGATAGCTGTAGTGGCGGCCGTTACCATTCAGGCAACCACTTCCTATGCCCTGACACAAATCCTTAGCGTGGAAGCCCAGCATCTTATTGCCAAATTAAGGTCTCAGGTGCAAAAGCATATTATCCAATTACCCATCCGGTTTTTCGACAATACGAAAACAGGAGAATTGGTATCCCGGATCATGAGCGATGTGGAAGGTGTAAGAAATTTAGTAGGGACAGGGTTTGCCCAAATGATAGGAGGTGTCCTAACTGCGGTTATTTCTCTCGTCCTTTTGATTTATATCAGCCCCCTGATGACCCTTTATGTTTTGGTTCCTGTAATTATTTTTGGCTTAATATCTCTCAAAGCTTTTGGTAAAATCCGTCCAATTTTCAGAGAGAGGGGTAAAATCAATGCAGAAGTAACAGGTCGGTTGACCGAGACGCTTGGTGGTATCAGGGTGATCAAGGGATTCAATGCTGAGGCACAGGAAATAAAAAGTTTTGAAGCAGGAGTAGAACGCTTGTTTCTGAATGTCAAGGCAAGTTTAACAGCCACCAGTTTTGTGACCTCCGCAGCCACATTTCTATTGGGATTGGCATCCGCTGGAATTATGGGTATTGGGGGCTACATGATCATGCAGGAGGAAATGACTTTTGGAGATTTTTTAGCCTTTACCTTGTATCTCGGTTTTATGATCGCACCTATAGTGCAGATGAGCAATATAGGCAGTCAGTTTACCGAGGCCTTTGCAGGTCTTGACAGGACAGAGGAAATCATGAATATGGCTTTGGAAAGCGATGCCAAGGAAAGAACAATCCAATTGCCACACATTAAGGGTGATATACGCTTCGAAAAGGTTGGCTTTGCCTATCAAGAAGGCAAAGAAGTGGTCAAAGGCATTTCTTTTCAAGCTAATGAAGGTTCTGTAACAGCGCTGGTAGGCACTTCCGGTTCGGGTAAAACCACCATTGCAGGACTGGCGGCTTCCTTTTTAAACCCTGATTCGGGAATAATTACGGTCGATGGTGTTGATTTGAGAAAAATCACTTTGGAAAGCTATCGTTCCCAATTAGGTGTAGTATTGCAGGATGATTTTTTATTCGAAGGGACTATCAAAGAAAATATACTTTTCCCAAGACCAATGGCAACTGAACAGGAATTGCTTCAAGCGGTAAAGGCAGCCCATGTAGATGAATTTACGGCCAGGTTTGAAGAAGGACTGGATACTTTGATCGGAGAGCGGGGAGTAAAGCTCTCCGGAGGTCAAAGACAACGCATTGCCATTGCCAGGGCCATATTGGCGGATCCTAGAATTTTGGTACTTGATGAAGCCACCTCCAATCTGGATACTGAAAGTGAATCACTCATTCAGGCCAGTTTAAAGGAGTTGATGAAAGGCAGAACCACCTTTGTAATTGCCCATAGGCTAAGCACTATCCGTCAGGCTGATCAAATCTTGGTGATTGAGCAAGGAGAGATTGTGGAGCGGGGCAAACATGAAGAATTAATTGAAAAAGAGGGAAGGTATTACCAATTGTATACGTATCAGGCGAGGATTTAAATAAGTGGAAAGTATTAAGGGAGATTTGGGATTTGAAGTCAGGGCGAAGCAAAGATGATATTTTTTACTACAAAGCAGGACCAAGCGTTAAGAAAAGCTCTGGTAGAGCTCCAAGTCCAGACAATTATCAGAACGGGGTAGCTTGTGGCCAGGTTGTAGTGGATGAAAAACCCAAAAACCTATAACCCGACGATAATTAGGTTAGAAACTGATTCTTGTCATGTTTTAAGGTTTCGATTATCACTAATTTTCTTGCCTTAAAGAATAGAAATATATGGGAACCCTCAATGTAACCAAGCTGTCAGGTAAAAAAGCAAAGGCCAATTATTTCCATCATTTGATCCGGGATCTGGAAGCACTGGATCATATGGTAGCGCATGGTATGGTTGAAAAAGGTCCCATACGCATCGGAGCAGAACAGGAATTTTGTATTGTAAAGCGTGATTTTATGCCAAACAACAATTCTCTGGCGCTTTTGGAAGCAATCAATGACCCCCATTTCACGACTGAAATTGGGAATTATAATCTCGAAATAAACTTGGATCCCATGGAACTGGGTGGGGCTTGTTTCTCTGAGATGCATAAGAATTTATCTGATTTGGTAGATTTAGCCAAAAGAGAAGCTGACAAACAGGATTCTAAAATTATCCTAACGGGGATTTTGCCCACATTGGCGCATCCTCATATAGATTTGAAGAACATGACGCCTGTCCAAAGGTATTTTGTACTCAATGAAGCAGCTAAAGAATCTCGAGGGCAAGATTTCAATATACATATCAGAGGTGTAGATGATCTTAATTTTCTGCATGATTCAGTAATGTTGGAGAGTTGCAATACCAGTTGGCAGATGCACCTGCAAATCGATCCGGATGAATTCATAGATTTGTTCAATTGGTCTCAGGCCATCTCAGGACCTGTTTTGGCCGCATGCTGCAATTCTCCCTTGCTTTTTGGTAAAGAACTGTGGCATGAAACCCGTATTGCGCTGTTTACACAAAGCGTAGATATCCGAACCAACTCTTTTTTATTGAACGAAAGTCAATCCAGGGTGAGTTTCGAAGATAAATGGCAAACAGGCAGTATTTCTGATATTTACAGGGATAATATCTCAAGGTTTAGAAGTTTGCTGACAGCTGAATTTGAAAAAGACAGCATCGAAATGCTCCAAAAAGGTGAAATTCCAAAGTTAAAGGCACTCAATCTGCACAACGGAACAGTTTACCGATGGAACAGGGCCTGTTATGGAGTGGGTGGTGGAAAGCCCCATATGCGGATAGAAAACCGTTACATTCCTTCAGGACCTTCAATGATTGATCAAATGGCCAATTTTGCTTTTTGGGTAGGGGTAATGAAAGGCAGGTCTGATGCCTATTCAAATATCCATGAGGAGATGGACTTCAAGGAGGTTAAATCAAATTTTTTCCGAGCATCCCGATATGGAATGGGAGCACAGTTTTATTGGGATGGTCATTATGTTTCTTCCCAGGACCTGTTATTGAATACATTCCTGCCTATGGCCAGAGAGGGCCTGAAGAAAGTAGGAATTATTGAAGCTGATATTGAAAAATATCTTCAAGTGATTGAGAATCGGGTAAACAAAAAAAATGGGGCCTCTTGGATGATTGAGAGCTACAGGAATCTTTGCAAAAAGAAAAAGAAAAATGAAGCCAGACAGGTCTTGACCGCACAGATGTATCTGAACCAGGAAAAAGATATACCGGTATCTGAATGGGAAATTTTAAGCCCAGATACCACCACTACATTCAATATTCGAAAACAGATCCACCATGTAATGAGTACCGATATTTTCTCTGTAGAGGAGAAGGATCCTATAGAATTTGTAGTACATATGATGCGTTGGAATAATATCCACCACATGCCCGTAGTCAAAGGAGATAAAATATTGGTTGGTTTGCTTTCCTGGACGGACATTAAAAAATATCTTGACAGTAAAGATCAAGTAGATCTTTGTGTAAAAAAAGTCATGGTAAAAGACATTATAAGTATTTCCCATGAAGACTGTCTGGATAAGGCCAGAGCATTGATGGCCAAACATGGTATCAACAGTCTTCCTGTGGTGAAAGGCAATCAGCTGATAGGAATAGTTACTTCCAATGACCTTTGATATATGGAATTATCTTTAGCCAATAAAATAAAAAGCGAGCAAAAAGAAAGGCTGATAGGGAAGGTTGAAGGAGCAGTGCCAGGACCTTTAATTTTGTTCTTTGCAGGAATCCATGGAAATGAACCTGCGGGAGTAATTGCCTTGCAAAATACGCTTAAAGCTTTAGCTTCCAAAAAAAGCCAGATCCGGGGAAATATTTATGGCATTGTGGGTAACCTCCAGGCTTTACAGGTTGGGAAAAGATTTTTGGATGAAGACCTCAATAGGATTTGGACGAGCAATAGGATTAACAAACTCCAGCAAAAGGAATTCCTCTCGGCAGAGGAAAAGGAAATGATGGATTTATTGAACTTTGTTCAAGTAATTTTGGAAGGGAACAAAGCCCCTGTTTATTTTATTGATTTTCATACTACTTCCAGCAAAACCTATCCTTTTATCACCATCAATGATGCCCTGATCAATAGGAAATTTGCCATGCAATTTCCAGTACCGGTGGTATTGGGCATTGAAGAATATTTGGATGGACCCATGCTGAGTTATATCAACCAGAAGGGCTTTGTTGGTATTGGTTTTGAATCCGGACAGCATCAGGAGGCGTCAGCCATCAAACATGCCGAGGCTTTTATTTATCTAACCCTTCGTTTTGCAGGAGCGATCAAAAAGAGGCATTTTCCCGAATGGAAACAGTATTTTCAGGTTTTAGATAAAAGTGCAGCCTCTTTGCACAAGATTTTTGAAATCGTTTATCTTCATAAGATCGGAGATTTGGACCAGTTCAAAATGTTTCCGGGTTTTGAGAGTTTTCAGGTAATTCCAATAGGAAAGGATTTTGCCTATCATGACGGAGTAGCCATTAAGTCTTCCTTTAATGGGAGGATTTTTATGCCCCTGTATCAGAGCCAGGGCAGTGACGGTTTTTTTATCATCCATCGCATTCCTTATTTTGCACTAAAACTTTCATCGTTTTTAAGGAAACTGAAAATTGATAACCTCTTGCCGTTGCTTCCGGGAGTTTCCTGGGAAAACAAAGAAAAAATGGTGTTAAAGGTCAATCTGAAAACTGCACGGTTCTTGACAACACCTTTTTTTCACCTTTTTGGATACCGAATAAGAATATTGGATGGGGATTATTTAAAACTTTCCAATCGTGAAAGGGTAGCCAAAAAAGATATGTATAGAGGGGAAAGATGGTATTAAAGAAATTTATACATTTAAAAAGTTTTTCTTATTGTTCAAATCATTGACATACCGTTGATAGATTAAATGTCTTATTGTACTTTTTACATTCTTATATTTGTTTATACGTCTTTCAAGCCTAGCCAGTCCAACCCTTTACCAAAGATTGGTTCAAAATAACCCAAAACAAACGAATATGAAGCATATTTACACTTTTATTGGTGTTTGCCTGCTATTTATTAGTCCATTAACTGCGCAGCAATCTTATAACCCAGGATTAATGGATCAATTGAACTTTAGGTTTATTGGTCCGGATGGTAACCGAACCATTGCTGTAAGGGGTGTTCCTGGAGACATAATGACCATGTATGTAGGCATGGCTTCTGGAGGTTTGTTTAAGTCTGAAGATGCTGGTGGCAGCTGGACCTCCATCTTTGATGATCAGGATATATCTTCAGTTTCTGCTCTGGCACTAGCACCCAGCAATCCGGAGCACGTATGGGTAGGAACAGGGGAAACATTTTTGATCCGACCAGCCCATGCCATGGGAAATGGTATTTACAAATCCACAGATGCAGGGAAGAATTTTGTGCATATGGGTTTGAAAGAAACATCCAGAATCAGTCAAATTGAAGTTGACCCGAGAAACTCTGACGTAGTCTATGTGGCGGCTTTGGGCCATACTTATAGTCCGCAACAGGAACGCGGAATCTTTAAAACGGCAGATGGAGGAAAAACCTGGGAACATGTCCTTTTTGTAGATGAGGGAACAGGCGCCAGTGACCTGGCCATGAATCCTAAAAATCCGGATATCTTATTTGCTGCTTTTTGGTCTATCGATATCAAAACCTGGGGCCTTACAAGTGGTGGTCCCGGAGGTGGAATTTACAGAAGTAAGGATGGGGGAAAGACCTGGGAGGCCATGAAAGAAAAGGGGCTTCCTGGAGGTGTGGAGAATCCTGTTGGAAAGTCTTCAGTTGCCATTGCGCATAGTGACCCAAATGTGGTTTATGCCCTCTTTGAAATGGACAGCCCCCAATTGTGGAAGTCAACAGATGGTGGTGAATCTTGGGAATTGACCATGATCAACCATACCATTAATGAGCGGGCACCATACTATACGCGATTGCGGGTTTCTACAGATGATCCGAATGAAATTTATTTTGCTTCTGTAAGGTTCAGTACTTCAAAGGATGGGGGTAAATCACTTGAAGAAGCTGGCTATAGAGCAGGGGGGGACAACCATGACATTTGGGTGGATCCTCTGAATCCCAGTAGAATGATGGTTGCCCATGACGGGGGAATGGGACTAACTCTAAATCGTCAAAAAACCTATAGGCAATTTGTTTTTCCCAATGCCCAGATGTATCACGTCTGGACAGACAACCAAGTGCCTTATAATGTTTATGGAAATAGACAAGATGGCTATTCATATAGGGGGCCAAGCAACAGTAGACAAGGCAGTATTCCTTTGGGGTTGTGGCATGCAGTAGGTGGGTGTGAAAGTGGATGGGCCATACCAGACCCTGTGGACAACCATATCGTATGGTCGGGCTGCTATGATGGTGGCTTACAAGTTTATGACCTCCGTACCGGACATGCCAGAGATGTACGCGTATGGCCAGAAGCTGGATATGGTTGGGCACCAGCAGATTTAAAATACAGATGGCATTGGTCTTTCCCAATTTATATCAGTCCCCATAACCATAAGCGGGTTTATGTGGGCAGTCAATTTGTACACATGACCGAAGATTATGGTCAGAGTTGGAAGATTATCAGTCCTGACCTGACAAGAAACGATAAGTCACATCAGCAATCGTCTGGAGGAATTGCTACAGATAATCTGATGACCTTTGATGCTTCTGTACTTTTTGCGATTGCTGAATCTCACCTAGAAGACGGATTGATTTGGGTAGGTTCTAATGATGGCTTGGTACACTTGACCAGAGATGGAGGGCAAACCTGGTCTGACGTAACAAAGAATATTCCCGGCAAACCAGAACTTGGAACGATTTCAAGTATTGAGCCTTCAAGGCATAAAGCGGGTAGGGCTTATCTTACAGTTGATGCCCATCAATTGGGAGATTTTGATCCCCATGTTTACAAAACCGAAGATTACGGGCAGACTTGGACAAAAATCAGTGAGGGAATAGAAAAAAGCGAATCGAGTTTTGTACATGTCACAAGGGAAGATCCCGTAGTGGAAGGATTGCTTTACACAGGGACAGACAAAGGACTTTATATTTCAAAGGATGATGGTGCAACTTGGTTTAGATTAAGGAATAATCTTCCGCCTGCACCGATCTATTGGATGACAATTCAGGAGGAATTCAGAGACTTGGTGATTGGTACCTATGGAAGAGGGTTTTATATCCTGGACAATATAACACCAATTAGGGAAATGAGTGCAGAAGTGCTTGCATCAGAAATTCATCTTTTTGATCAAAGGCCTGCTTACAGGTTCCATGAAGTTCAAGGGATAAAAACAGAAGGTCGATCCATGACTACGGGAAGTAATCCTCCTTATGGGATGGACATCAATTATTATTTGAAAAGTCCAGCACAAAAGGTTGCGATTGAAATCAGAAAAAAGGATGGAACATTGGTCAGAACTATCCATGGTAAAAACAGTACCGGTATCAACAGGGTCTGGTGGGATTTGCGGTATGAACCAACATTGCAGCCAAGGTTATTGGTTGCACCACCTGACAAACCTTGGGTAAAATTAGAGGGAAGGGAGTTTAGGCCTTTGGTTACCTGGGATTTGGATCTTTATAGGGGGCAGTTTGGCCCAAGAGTAGTTCCCGGAGAATATGAAATCCACTTGATTGTGGATGGAAAAAGTATCAGTCAGATGGGAGAGGTGATCAAGGATCCGAATACCGCGGGATCGCTAGAAGATATTGAAAAGCAGGTTGCGTTTTCATTAAAACTCAATGTAGCCATGAATGAGCTTGTTGAGACAGTGAATGAGATTGAAGAAATAAGAAAAGAGTTGGAAGACCTTTTATTGGAGCAAAAAAGTGATGCGGAAGTTGTACAAAAAATAAATGAGCTTGAAGAAAAAATCCTTAAGGTGGAAGGGGAACTGTTCGATATTCAGCTGACCGGTGCCAGAGAAGATGCCTTCAGAAATCCAATGAAACTCTATGGTAGAATTTCCGCTCTGGCCAGTGATGTTGGCGGGTTCGGAGCTGACTTTAAGCCTACCAATCAGCAGGTGGAAGTGTACAATGTGTTCAGGAAACAACTGGATGATATTCAGGTCCAATACAAAAAGTTGATAGATGAAGAGATTCCGGCCTTTAATCAATTCCTTATTTCAAGAGATCTTCAATTGAAATTAAAAAGATAAATTTTAGTTTTTATATTATTAAAATCAAAACATATA
>NZ_SLAP01000053.1 GCF_007126775.1 Cecembia sp.
AATTGGATAGCTATATTCAAAATACAATTCTACTTGCACTTGCCGAAAGCTTGCCATTCATAGGTGAGAAATAATTTTTAATGAATAAAAAAAACAGGCTGTCCTCTTTATTGAGACAGCCTGTTTTTTTCATTACAACCCAAATAACCTGGGCAGCCATAATGTCAAGCCCGGCCAAAGCGTCACCACAATCAATCCCAAAATCATGGCAAAAAAGAAGGGGATCAATGGTTTGACTGCCTTCTGAATGCTCATTTGCGCGACCTGCACCCCAAGGAAGAGCACCGAACCCACTGGAGGTGTACAAAGGCCTATACAGAGGTTTAAAATCATGATAATGCCAAAATGCACAGGGTCTACCCCCAAAGCAGTAACCACGGGCAAGAAAATCGGCGTAAAGATCAGGACTGCAGGGGTCATGTCCATAAAAATCCCTACGAAGAGCAGCATTAAGTTGATGATTATCAATATGACAAAAATATTGTCACTCAAGGAAAGCAGGGCTTCACTGATGGATTGGGGAATATCTTCACTGGACATCACCCATGACATACTCATAGAGGTTGCCACTAAAAGCAAAACAACCGCAGTGGTCTCAGATGATTTCAATAAAATGGCAGGCAAATCCTTAACCTTTAATTCTTTGTAGAAAAAGGATAAGGCTAAAGTATATACCACTGCTATGGCGGAAGCTTCTGTCGCGGTAAACACCCCGGCGACTATCCCACCAATCACAATGAAAAGTAACAGCAATGCCGGAAAAGCCCGGACAGATTTTTCAAACAATTCTTTAAAGGAGCTTACTTCTCCTTCAGGCAGGTTATGCTTTTTGATGAAAATAGCAGCGGTTAACATCAATACCAGACCAATAAAAATCCCGGGCAAATAGCCTGCTACAAAAAGGGCAGCAATTGAAACCCCACCTGAAGCCAAAGAATACACAATCAGGATGTTCGAAGGGGGAATGATCAGTCCAGTGGTAGATGATGTAATATTCACTGCAGCCCCCAATCCTTTGGGATAGCCTTCCTGTTCCATCCTTTTGCCTAAAATCCCTCCTATAGCAGATACCGCAGCTGCCGCAGAACCTGCAATGGCTCCAAACAACATGGCTGCTATCACATTGACATACAATAAGCCCCCAGGCAGTTTTCCTGTCATCGATTTGGCCAATTCAATCAGCCTATTTGCAATACCACCCCTATTCATGATTTCACCGGCCAAAACAAAGAATGGAATAGCCAACAAAGCAAAACTATCCAGCCCAGTACCCATTCTTTGTGCGATGGTGGTAGCGGAAGGAATGGCTGCCACAGAGACCAAGAGGGTCAAAAAACTGGCAATCCCTAAACTCCAGGCCACTGGGACACCTATTCCCATTAAAGTGATAAAAGATAAAACCAAAATAATAATGCTGATGTATTCCATAGCTTAATGGGCTTTGAGCAAAAGGGTCTGTGCTTTCAATTGGTAGATCTGATAATAGGCTACAAGTAAGCCACTGATGGGTATAATGCTGTAGACATAAGCAAGAGGCAACTGCAAGGTGGCTGATTTCTGTCCCAAAATGTATGTGATATAAACCAAGTTACTCCCTCCTAATACCATGACCAAAACAGCAAATAAGAGCACAAGACTATAAATCAAAATCATAAGTTTAGCCCTTGCTTTACCAAAGAGTTTTTGAGGTAAGATATCTATGGCCAAATGTTGGTCCTGACCTGCCACATAAGCTGCCCCAAGCATTCCTAGCCAGATCAACATATACCTTGCAAGCTCATCTGTAAAGGAACTCGGATTTTGAAAAACATATCGGGACACGACTTGCCAGGTCACATTGACGACCATTATACCCATTAAAACAATAAGGGATCCGGCCACTAATTTATCCAAATGGGATTTAAAAGATATTTTCATGTACTGCTGTTTAATTAAAGTCTATTTCTTATGGTGATTAAATTTTCAATCAATTCCAGGCTACTGTAATTTAAAACTGGTATGGCCTTTCGTTAGAGAAAACCTAGGTAAGGTTCAATTTCCAACCATTCTGATTTCTTCTACAATAGCATATAATTCAGGTTGGCTCATCCTGAAATTATCATACATATCCTCAACAGCCTGTCGAAATTCGGCCGGATCAGGATAACTTATACTTACTCCCGCTTTCTCCATTTCCAGTAGAGACATTTCTACTGAAGCTTCCCAAAGCTTATACTGGTATTCGGCAGACTCGTCAGCTGCCTCCTGAATCCACTGTTTTTCTTCTTCACCCAAACTGTCCCATACCTTGGTACTGATAATGACCACATCAGGAATAGCAGTATGTTCATTGATGGAATAAAATTTACAAACCTCATAATGCCTGGAGGTAAAAAGACTGGGAGGGTTGTTTTCAGCGGCATCTACTATCCCCTGCTGCAGCGCTGTATACAACTCTCCATAGGAAATCGGCGTAGGCGAACCTCCAAAACTCTTGATCATATTGGTAGCCATATTACTTTCCAAAACCCTTATTTTAAGACCTTTTAGGTCATCAGGAGATTCAATAGGCTTATTTTTGGAGTAAAAAGACCTTTTCCCAGCATCGTAGTAACATAAACCCCTTAACCAGAAATCCTCGCTTTCAAGAAGCAATTTTTGACCGATGGGTCCTTTCAAAACCTTATCCCTATGGGCATCATCTCTGAAAAGATAGGGCATCGACAATACCTGCATGGGGGGAGCAAAACTTTCCAAAGTGGCAGAAGATACCTTGGTCATACCCAAACTCCCAATTTGAAGCAATTCCACCAATTCCCTTTCCGTTCCCAACTGTTGATTGGGATAGACTTTTACAATTATCCTGCCTTGGGATTTTTCTTCTATTCTGTCGGCCATAAATACCATGGCTTCATGAACGGGGTGAGTGACGCCTAATCCATGGCCCATCTTGATGATTCTTACTCCGCCGGGACCAGTACAGGTACTGAAAAGCAGTACCATAAATAATCCAAAACCGAATCGATTGATTATTTTTTCTACCCGATACAAATAACCCTGATGCATCATTTTTTCAAATTTTGAATAATGGTCAAGGATTGTTCTATGTTGTTTTTCAAACCTTGGAAATCACCTTTCTCCAATGCTTTAACATCAAAAAGTTGGGATCCCATCCCTACACAATGTATCCCTGAATTAAACCATGACTTGAGATTAGCTTCATTGGGTTCCACCCCACCGGTAGCCATTAATTTGATATCCGGGATCACAGAAAGTACAGATTTTACAAATGCAGTCCCTAATAAATTTCCCGGAAAAATCTTAATCAATTTTGCCCCTTGTTTTTTGCCATAATAGACCTCTGTAACCGTGGCACAGCCTGGAATATAAAATACCCCCCTTGATTGACAGAATGTTGCCACCTCCCGAATCATGGCAGGAGAAATTATAAAATCAGCACCTGCATGCAAAAACTTCTGGGCATCTTCTGTTTCGAAAATAGTGCCTATTCCCAAAAATAAATCCGGATATTTTTCTGCATGCATGCGCAAGTTTTTGAATATTTTAAATGCATTGTCGTGCCGGTTGGTATATTCAAATACCCTGATGCCAGCCTCATAAGCAACATCCAAAACCTGTTTAGCCAAATCCTGGTCATGATGGGTAAATAATGGTACGAGTCCTCCTTGAACAAAGGCGTCCAATAATTTTTGTTGGTACATGGTATATTTTTTTAAAAGCTGATAATAAAGCCTGTTTTCAGTTCAACGTAAAAGCTTTCCTACATTTTTGTTGTGCATCAAATCCATTATTTCTTCCAATTTAACCAAATTGGCATCACCGGGTATGCTGTGTTTCAAAACCGTAGCGGCTGCAGCAAATTCCAATGCTTCTTTTTCTCCCATGTGCAACAAACCATAGATTAGTCCTGCAATGTATGCATCTCCTCCTCCTACCCTGTCCACAATATGCGTAACATCATAAGATTTTGACATTAAAACTTCTGATCCATTCCATAAGACTCCGTGGATTCTATTGTGTGAGGCAGATACATTCTCTCTTTTGGTCTTGGTAATGTATCTGATCTGTGGAAAGTATTTTTTGGATTCATAGCAGCACTCATTCCAATCATCAGATTGGATATCCAGACAGTTTTTAAAATCTGATTTTCCCGCCACTATCACATCAGTATAACGAATTAATTCAGGCATAACATCTAATGGGGATTTTCCATATTGCCAAAGATTTCTCCTGTAATTGATATCACCACTGACTGTAATATCATTATCCTTGGCGAATTTAAGCCCCTCCAACAAAAGATCTGCTGATTTTTGGGATATAGCAGGGGTAATTCCTGTCCAATGAAACCAGTCTGCATCTTCAAAAACATTTTCCCAATCAATCTCTTTCCCGTCAAACTGGGCAAAAGCAGAATCAAAGCGGTCATATATAATCCTGGAAGCACGCTGCATGGCTCCGTTTTCCAAAAAATAAAGGCCCATTCTACCTTCTTTCAAATATACATGTTCCGTATTCAATCCCATTTTCCTTAAATACGATTTGGCAGCCAATCCAAAATCATTATCAGGAAAAGCAGTAACATGGGACGCATGCATTCCCAATTGTGCCAAAGAAACCGCAACATTGGCTTCCGCCCCACCATATGTTAGATGGTAGGTGTCCGCCTGAAGAAATCGTTCCTGCCCTGGGGTAGTGAACCGCATCATTACTTCACCAATCGTGATAATTTTTTTGCTCATTTGATAAATTTTATCCAAACATGAAAATAAACACTTAAATTTTCATTTGTAGTATGTAATGACATACTTTATGCAAACGATTTCTGATAAAAATCAAAATATACAATACGCAAACTGATGAAAACCATTCAAATTCACGAAAAAGACAATGTTTTAGTGGCATTGACCAGCATTCAAAAAGGAGAAGTTATCAATCATCTCGGAAAAGAAATCACCATCAAGCAGGAAATTCCTCCCAAGCACAAATTTACATTGGATCCTCTTTCGGAAGGAGACCTGATTACCATGTATGGAGTCGTGGTGGGAAAAGCCAAAGTTAATTTAGCGTCAGGAACCTTAATAAGTACCAACAATGTGGGACATGAAACCAGTGGCTATGGAAATAAAAACAAATCCTACGATTGGAAGTCCCCTAATACAGAAAAATTCCTAAACAGTACATTTATGGGGTACCAAAGGCCTGACGGGCAGGTAGGAACAGCCAATTATTGGTTGGTCATTCCGATGGTATTCTGTGAAAACCGAAACGTGGAAGTCATCAGACAGGCCTTTGAAGAAGAATTGGGTTTTGGTAGGACCAACCCCTATAAAAATCTGGTAAGAGAGATGAAAAGCCTGTATCAAAAAGGTGATTTAAAGGCTATTTCAAAACTTCAGGGTATCTTTGAAGCAAATGATATAGGCCAAAAAACCTTTCCAAATATTGATGGTATTAAGTTTTTGACCCACCAAGGAGGTTGTGGTGGAACCAGGCAGGACGCTGAAAGTCTTTGCGCACTCCTTGCAGGATACATCCATAACCCCAATGTGGCAGGGGCTACGGTTCTAAGCTTGGGATGCCAAAATGCACAGTATCAAATCCTAGAAGAGAAATACAAAGCATTGAACCCCCATGTTTCAAAGCCTATTATTTTGCTAGAACAACAAAAAGAAGGAACAGAAGCACAGCTTCTATCCCAAGCCATAAAGAAAACCTTTCTGGCTTTGATTGAAGCCAATAAAATTGAACGAAAGTCAAGCCCTTTAGGTAAATTGACTATTGGTTTAGAGTGTGGCGGTTCGGATGGCTTTTCCGGGATTTCTGCCAATCCAGCTGTGGGACATGTTTCGGATCTGATTGTGGCTTTAGGTGGCAAAACAATCCTTTCAGAGTTCCCAGAGCTTTGCGGTGTGGAGCAGGAATTGATCAACCGCTGTGTAGAGGACCAGACTGCAGAAAAATTTGCCTATTTGATGCAATCCTACTCCAATGCAGCCCTATCGGTAGGATCAGGTTTTGATATGAATCCTTCACCTGGAAATATCAAAGATGGCCTGATCACAGATGCCATTAAATCTGCAGGAGCGGCAAAAAAAGGAGGCACATCCCCTATTACAGATGTTCTAGATTATACGGAGTACGCTTCAAGGCCTGGTTTGAATTTATTGTGCACGCCTGGAAATGACGTAGAGAGTACCACTGCCATGGCAGGTTCAGGTGCCAATATCATCTTGTTTACCACGGGGTTGGGAACACCCACAGGCAATCCTATTGCCCCTGTGATAAAAATTGCTTCCAATTCTGCCTTGGCCCAAAAAATGCCGGACATCATTGACCTCGATACAGGGGGAATAATTGCCGGTGAAAAAACAATAGAAGAAAGTGGAGAAGAAATTTTGGAATACATCATCAAAGTGGCCTCCGGTGAAATCAAAATCAAAGCAGATGTTTTGAGACAAAATGATTTTATTCCTTGGAAAAGAGGGGTATCCTTGTAAAGCGGAAGATTTTATCAGCTATGATGGATGGAAATTGAAAGTTATCATTATTGAAAGTGGATGAGGTTTCTCGAACTGATGGAGTGCCTATAAAAACACCATTTTACCAATTTTAGAAGACCGATAAATCCCTTCAATCAAGGCTAAAGATTTAATTCCTTCCTCTCCACTGACCAAAGGTGCTATATCATCTTGAATAGCGTTCAAAAAATCCTTATACTGTTCCAAATGCCATTGATGACCGATGGCCATAGGATCTGAGGCTCCTGAATTATTGCTCACAGACGGGTTAATTGCAATGGATGGTTTCCCTAGGATATCCCAAGCTTTGATTTTCCCGCCTTCTAAAATAATTGACCCTTTGCTTCCATAGATTTCCAAGCGCTCAGGATATCCTGGAAAGATAGCGGTGGAGGCGGTAATGGTACCCAGCGCACCATTCTTGAATTCTATAAAAGCAGCAGCAGAGTCCTCCGTTTCAATTTCATGATAAAGCGTATGGGTTTTTCCAAAAACAGATTGGACTGCTCCCAAACAATCCAATAACAGGTCAATGGTGTGAATGGCCTGATTGATCAAAGCGCCTCCACCATCTCCATTAAAAGTCCCTTTCCAAGGACTGCTCTTATAATAGTCCTCATCCCTAAACCAATTCACATAAGCATTTCCCATCAACAGTTTCCCAAGCTGACCTTCCTTTATGGCATTTTTCAGATGTAAATAGTCAGGATTGAACCTATTTTGAAAAATCACCCCCAACTTAACTCCTTTTTCCCTCGCTGCTTGAATAATTTGATCCGCTCTTTTAAGGTTAATTTCGATAGGTTTCTCTATTAAAACATGTTTACCAGCGGCTATGGATGTTAAAGCAGGTTCCAAATGATGGCCACTAGCTGTACAGATGGTAATCAAATCCAATCGGGGATGCTTTAAAAATGAATGGATATCTGAATGGGATTCAACCCCAAAAACTGATGCCGCTGCTTTGGCCCTTTCTTTTGTGGAACTGCATACCGCAAGCAATTCTGCACCTTCAAGTTCTTTTATTGCAGCAGCATGTTTGACTGCAATCGCACCTGTTCCTATGATCCCTACGCCAATTTTTTTATTCATCACAGCATCTTAACTATTTTTTCCCAGACGTCCGTATGTACAGGGACACCCAATTCTATATTTTGCTTGCGCAAATCCATCATCCTTTCCCCAGGATATCGAACGACTTGACCTTCAAAAACGGGAGACTGTTTCAAATCATCAATGATCCCATCCAATTTTTGATCTGCCCATTGGTCCATTCCCAGTTTCACAGGATCCAAGCACAGAAAAACCTGGGACAAAGCATATTCCTCCCCTCTTTTGCCGACCTCATGCGTGGACAGACCTCCGGATAAAAGGCTCGCCAACATATCCAAAAGCATGGACAATCCTGCTCCTTTCCAAAGTCCCACAGGCAAGGCCAGCTCTTTTTCTATGATTTCAGCCGGTGATTTACTCAATTTTCCTGTTGCCTCAAATCCTGCTTCAAAAGGCATCTCTTCTCCTCTCCTTAGATAGGTATTCATTTTTCCATAAGAAAATTGAGACATAGCCATATCCAATACCACATGTCCTTTTTCCCTTGGAATGGCAATCACCAGGGGATTGTTACCTAATTTGGGCTCACTTCCACCCCAAGCCGGCATATTGGGTTTGGTATTCGTGAAACAGATGCCTATACAACCTGCTTCTGCTGCTTGCAAACCATAATTACCTGCCCTCATCCAATGATTGGTACTTTCAAGGGCTACAAGTCCCAATCCTAATTTTTTAGACAATTCAATCGCACGCTCCATTGATTGAAAGGCATTGGAAGGTCCGGGACCTAAATGACCGTTCCACCTTTCAAAAACACCAAAGCTAAAAACCAATTCTGGATCAGCCGATGGTTTGACCAGTCCTTTTTTTATCATCTCTATAAAAACCGGAAACCTATCCAAACCATGAGAAGGTACTCCATCCAAACTAGATTGAATAAAAAGTTTTGAACAGAGTTCAGCTTTTCTTGGAGAAAAATGAAACTTTCCCAAAATTTCTAAGAGGGTGTCCTTAATGCGTTCAACCGGCACTCGGATTTCCATAGCTCTTTTTTGTTTGTTCCGTTTTCAAAGTGAAGAAAATTTTTGAAACATTTTTTTGAAAATTAAAGTGATATTCTCAAAGCCCTATACTTTCCACCACCAGCATTTTTGATTGGGCTGCCTTATATCGGATTTCTTTGGCCACCGTATAATCAGGAGAATTCCACCAATCCTTCGCAGTTTCTACATCAGGAAACTCCAAAATAACCAACCGTTCAGGATTCCAGTCCCCTTCCAAGGTTTCTGTTTTGGCTCCTCTTACCACAAATCTTCCCCTAAATTTTGTAATGGTAGCTAAAGTATGTTTCTTATATTCCTCATACAATTCAGGATCATGGATGCTCACTTCTACCAATACCAATGCTGCCATTTTTCTTTATATTTAATTTTAATGGATGGAATATCATCAAAAGAAAGAAAGATTTTATTGTAAGTCAAAAATACCTGTCAAAACTTAGCTGATAAGGAGGATGAAAAAACTGAATAAATGCACCATAATAAAACCCAAAAGACCCGTAAAAGTGCTTCAATTTGGAAGTGGCAACTTTTTAAGGGGTTTTGTGGACTGGATGATAGAATTGATGAATGAGCGCAGCAATTTTAACGGATCTGTTGTAATTGTTCAAAGCCATAGCCCATCCATTCCCAGGGCATTTTTGGAACAGGATAACTTGTACCACGTATGGATACAAGGATATGAAAAGGGGCAGATCGTTAATTCTCATCAGTTAGTAACCTGCATTGATAGGATTATTAATCCCAAATTGGATTATGGGGATTTCTTAACTCAGGCAGAAAACCCGGCTTTAGAGTTCATTATTTCCAATACTACCGAATCAGGAATTCATTTTGACTCCCTGGATATTCCTCAAGATGGTCAAGCCCCGGTTACCTTTCCGGGAATGCTGACCGCTTTCCTATATAGAAGATTCCTTTTTTTTGATGGCAACAAAGATAAAGGCCTTTCCATTATACCCTGTGAGCTGATTGAAAACAACGGGTTAAAATTAGAACTAGCAATTTTTGAATACATCAGATTATGGGATTATCCTGGGGAATTTAGGAACTGGATAGCACAATCTATAGATTTTCACAACAGCCTGGTGGACAGAATCGTACCTGGCTATCCAAAAAAGGGTATCGAAGAGTTACATCAACAATTGGGCTTCAGGGATGAATTGATTGTAGTGGCTGAACCCTTTCATTTTTGGGCAATAGAGGGTGCTGAAAAATTGGCGACTAGATTTCCAGCAACCGAAGCTGGACTCCAGGTACATTTTGTCAATGACCT
>NZ_SLAP01000180.1 GCF_007126775.1 Cecembia sp.
CCTGCTGCAAGCATCGTTGCCATTTGAATTTTAAATCTTTTCATATTTCAGTAATTACTTTTGAAATTCGTTGTTGTAACCAAATGTTCTACAGAATGTTTAGATCAGAAGCTTAAATTTACACCTACTGTGTATTGTCTGGTTACAGGGTAGTTTCCTACATCTATACCGAAGCCCAAATCCACATTACCACCTACCATTGGATCCAATCCATCATATCCCGTAATGGTCAAAAGGTTGTTTCCTGAAACGAACACCCTTAACCTCTCCAACTTCCATCTTTGCAACAAGCTATTCGGCATGGTATAACCAAAGGTTAGGTTTTGAAGTCTCAAGTAAGAGCCATCTACGACATAATAGCTGTTTCCAACACCTGATGTACTGAAATTAGCTGTCTTATCTGCAACAGGTACTGTCGCAGTTGGGTTTTCAGGAGTCCAAGAATCCAACAAACGTCTGGAAACTGCCGCTCCTTCAAAGGTTGGGAAGAAGTCAGTGAACCATCTCCACTGTGCCCAAATTTTGTTGCCTGCTGTTCCAAAGAAGTAAGCAGACATATCAAAGTTTTTGTAGCCAATGGTAAAGTTCATGCCTCCAGAGAAAGTAGGGACAGGAGAGCCCAAGAAAACCCTGTCATCAGGATCAATTACGCCATCTCCGTTTACATCTCTGTACTTGAACCTACCTGGAGCAGCTCCATCTTGTGCAGCATGATTGGCTACATCTTCAGCAGACTGGAACAAACCGTCTACTTGGTATCCAAAGAATGAAGAAATTGGTTGACCTAATTGATTTCTAATAGGCTCTATACCTCTAAAATTAGGATTTGCATTACCAGATGTAATGAAGTCCAAACCTGGTGCTAAGAAGACAATCTCGTTTTTCAAGAAACCACCATTGACCTGCAATTCGTAAGTCCAATCAGAAGAAAGGTTACCTCTGGTAGCCACCATGACATCAATACCTCTGTTCAACATCTCTCCGATATTTACTGCAGGCGCAGCAGCATTAAATCCAGCTACAGAAGGAATTGGAACTGAGAATAACAAGTCTCTTGTATCTTTCTGCCACAAATCCACAATCACATCCAATCTACCACCAAAAGCAGTTCCGTCAAAACCGATGTTCTGGGTAACGGCAGTTTCCCAGCGTGCATTTGGGTTACCTATCCTGGTTCTTCTGAAACCAATCAAGGCTGAACTATTGGTTCCGGCAATATCATAGGAAGAAGCACCTAAGTTTCCTCCGAATAGTGAGAATTGATTATTAGGATCCACGTTATTGGAATTACCCATTTGACCCCAACCACCTCGGATTTTCAAATCATCCAACCAAGTGGCAGAAGACATGAACTCTTCTGAAGACAATCTCCAAGCGACAGAGAAAGCCGGGAATGTACCCCATCTTGTGTTGGGTCCAAATCGGGAAGAACCATCACGACGAACCACAGCACTGAACAAATACTTATCATTATATGTATAGTTTACCCTGGAGAAAAAGGAGAGGAAATTCACTCCCAAGAACTGACCAGAGTTAGCTATCCTAGATGCAAAGGGCAAGTTAGAAATGGTGACAAAGTTGGGATCCTCTGAAAAGGGATTCTGACCAGTAGTACTCATGTTCCTTCCAGCTCCTGTGTTCAATGCTTCTTGACCAATAAGTACATCGAACTGATGTCTGTCGAAGGTCTTTTTCCACTGGGCTGTGTTGGTAAATACCCATTGCATGGAGTACCCAGAAAATTCATTGTAACCAAAAGCGGAATTGTTTTCTGAGTTTTCATACTGTAGTCTTGAAAAACCAAAACCGTAAAAATTATTGTATTGACCACCTATGGATGATCTGAAAACCAAATCCTTTACGGGCTCAAATTCCACATACACGTTACCGAAGGCGTTGGCATTAAAGTTACGGTTGTTTAATTGTCCTTCTCTATTGGCAACAGGGTTTCTAGGGTTGTTGAAGCCCCTTGCAGCTGTTCCTGCATAACCGCCAAATTCGTCAAAAACCGGAATCATGGAAGGCATACGGAAAGCCTGCAAGATGTCATTTTCATCCTGAGCAACGCGCTGACCACCTCCTGCACCTGTCTGACCTAATACCTGACGGTAAGTCGCCTGGAAATTTTGTCCCACACGGATTTTACTTCCTATATCATGCTCAGAGTTTGCTCTTAAGGTAATTCGCCTGAAATCATTGCCAATTAGAATACCTGCCTGATCCTGAATACCCAAACCGAAGAAATATCTGCTTGTTTCACTGCCTCCTGAAAAACCAAGGGAATGTCTTTGAATAGGAGCTCTTCTGGTCACTGCACCATACCAATCTGTACCCTCACCTGTAGCCGCTCTCACCAATTGGTGAACAGGACCTCTTCTAGGGTCTATATTGTACAATGCCCTTTGTTCTTCCAGTTGGGCAGGCGTTAATGGACCGGCAACACCGGCTTCACCACCTACGTTAATATAGTATGGCAACACAGGACGTGGACCATTTCCTAACTGCGGATGTCCGAAATTTGGAGCGCGGCCATCAATTCTAGCTTGATTGGCTTCAGCTAACCAAGTGATGTCTGCATATTCCTGAGGATTGGCCATATCCAAACCTACTCCAGGGTCTGTAAAACCCATCATACCATTGTAATCAAATCTCAACTTTTGAGCACCTTTTCTACCTTTTTTGGTAGTGTAAACGATGACTCCGTTAGCAGCCCTTGCACCATAAATGGAAGCAGCTGCTGCATCTTTCAATACAGTAGTGGATTCAATATCATCTGGGTTGAGGAAATCTGTATTTCCTACAGGAACTCCATCGACAATATACAAAGGCTCATTTCCTCCAAAAGCACCAAAACCACGAACCCTGATCTGAGATTGGGTACCTGGCTGACCATTGGTTACCACAGTCACACCGGCAATCCTACCTTGTAAGGTCTGCTCGATATTACCTGTTGGGATAATTTGCAAATCTCTAGGATCTACTGTAGAAATAGCACCTGTGGTTTCTCTTCGGCTATCGATAGTATAACCCGTAACGATTAACTCTGTCAACATCCTCTCATCAGGTTGCATTGAGAAATCAATTACAGAACGGTTACCTACGACTTGTTCAACAGTCTGATAACCAATAAAAGAGTACACCAATACGGCTTCATTACTGGGAACATTGAGGGTGTATTTTCCATCAATATCCGTAGCTGTACCCGTTGTTGTACCTTTCACCAAAACGGTGACACCAGGAAGGCCATCCCCGAATTCATCCAGGATAGTTCCTGTTACCGTTCGCTGTGCCATCACCGTGGCACTCGAAAGAACTAAGAGTAATAACATTACACTTAGACTTTTGTAAAGTTTTTCCATAAACATAGATTGATTGGGTAATAATTATTAATTGATAAGGTTTGAAAGCAATTAATTATCTGATAATCATGCAATCGTTTGCAGGCATTTGCAAAATAAAGGCAATAGCTTGCACAGTATTTTACCGCTTGTCCTATTGCTGACTATACCTTAGCAGCTGCGCTGCTATGCTACGACTCCAATAAATACTGAAGTGTCGAAATATGTTTGCTAAAACGATTTTGCTAACCTGTTTTGAAAGGGGAAATTTCGGTCATAGGCAGAGATTTTAGGTTTATCATAATTGAATATGTTTGCATTTTAAAGAATAACTCTGTAAAACACAATCTAATTTCGCGATTTTCTTCACTCTTAATTTAAAATTGTGTTTTTAACATGAATTAACATCTAATTTAAGAGAATAAAGATTAATACAAAAACTTTTCTCTAAAATTCATTTCATAATTATTTATAAAATGCAACACAAATTACAGCTCATTTTTAAAAATGCTATAAATTAAAATAGACGCATAAATTCACGCTCTTCTCTGTAGGGTGCAAATTGAATGTCGTAAAGGGCCCTCTCTTTCAAATATGCAGACTGTTCTATTGCTTTTTGCAAGTATTCATACAATGCCTGCCTATCTCTATTGCTTGCTGCAATCATGGCCAGCCCATAAAAACCATATCCAAACTCCCTATTTACCTGTACACTCTCCTCAAATGCAACAGCTGCTTGACCATGCTCTTCTGCCAAAAAATAAGCCAAACCTTTATTGAATAAGTTGACCTCGTTTTCGGGCGATCTATTCAAACGGATGACAGCAAGCTTATAGTCTCCATTGATAATATCCAATGCCCCCCGTATACCCTCATTATACCTTAGAAAATGGTTGTTTTCATCTCGCTCAAGGCCCGAAGCCTCGGAAATGGCCACATAGGCGTCAAAATAGTCTTTCCGAAGAATAAGAGCCCTGCCCAAATTATGCATGGCAATTGCGCTAGGCTTATCCCTATTGGATTGGCGGAACATTTCAATGGCTTTATTGATCAATTCATTCCTTTGCCACAATCCTAATTCCCGCTGTGCCTGATTCAGGTATACTACCCCCAAGTTATTAAAAGAAAGTGCTGATGGGGCCAACGCTATCAGTTTGGCATAAATAGCTTCCCTTTCCTGTAATCGTTTGGCCTGCTGCCCGGCATAAACCAGGTGCTCAATGCTGAAATCATTTATCGGTTGGTTTTCCTTCAATAACTTGTAAACATTTGCTGAAATTTCAGGATCACTCAACTTGGTATTTTCCAACACCACCGTAACTTTTGCGCTTCTCATCTTTGGGAAGATATCCCTGGCCACTTGATTGAAGGATTTGAGTTTTTTCATTTGACGCAACTTATCTTCAAATCCCAAATCAGTTTGGAGAATTTGATAAAACTGCTCTTTTTCATCTGCCGATAACTCCTCATAATCACTTAACAAAAGCCTGAAATCAAACCAATCATTCTTTCTAAAGGCAATGCTTGTGGGGACAGTACTTGATCCGATTTGCGCATAGACACCCGTTTTTAACTGTTCTGCTCTTTTTCTGGGAAGATCAATTTGAGAAATTTCAGCACTTTCAGGAGAATGCAATCCTACAATCTTAATCTCATTTACCTGCATGCCACTTTCTCCCCTCTGAAGGAGATTAAGCAAAGGCTCTGGAAGGCCATCAAAATTGGTAGAACCCAAATAAAAAGGAATCATAAATTCTCTTAATTCCTGAGTAGCCATTCCAGAAAAATCCACTTCCATATATCTCCCTATTTCCTGAATCGGTTCATCTGGAGTTATTTGACCGATTCTTGCCAATAAGGGAGCAGTATTCAAACCAATGGCAAGTCTTTTTTCCGGAATAATGTAAGACCTGCCTTTTTTAGTTAATTGCGCTTTTAGAACAAGCTTTCCTTTTTCCATTCCTGGCAAATAAGGAAAAACTATACTTCGGTTTATCCTGGTCTCAGAATGTGGGACGGCATACTCCCCATCAAAAGGAGTAAACATACCCAGCTTAAGGGCAGCATCACCATATTGGTATTCTGGATAAAAATCAATGCGGACATCGGTTGAGAGGTACCTTATAGGGAGTGCTCCCTGAATATTCAGCCTGACGGAATCCCTATGCAGAGATAAATATTCAGGTTTTGCAAAAACTGCATCCAATAAATTTTCATACTGATTTATCTTTGGGCTACAATAAAAAGATAAAGTAATTAGGGGAATTACCCATAAAAAGAAAGTTAATTTTCTAAACATTTTGGCATGTAAATGGCTTTGTAATTTATTGAAAATTATTTGTTACCTTTAAGCAACAATAAGATTACCAACTATTATGAACAAAATCAAATTGTTTTTTGAGGAGAGGGCCTTTGGAGTCTGTTCGAAGCTTGGAGAGAAGTTTAACTTCCCAATTGACAGTATCAGGTTGTTTTTCATCTACAGCTCCTTTATTACCATGGGTTCTCCGGTTATTCTGTATGTAAGTATGGCAATGATGATGAAAGTTAGGAAATATTTAAGGAAGATGAACAATCCTGTGCTTTTCGATTAAAAATCTGCATATTTTTTTCTCCCCCTAATGTAATACTCCCATAAAAGCAGTTGTATTTTCCCGTTACGCTTACACTCCTTTCTATCAGAAAAATCTAAATTTCTACCCTTTCGGAAATCCTTATGGGCTTTAAATACCATTTTGGCATGTTCCTGACCTCCTCTGATCAAAAAGACTATGGCAGCCAAAAGGTCAAAAAATATCCTGGCAAAATAAATCCTAAACCAAGTAGCTTTTGTAAGATTCCTTTTTAAAGTCGATAGGTTATTTCGAAAATTCAAATAGGTTTTTCTTGGATTGGATCTGGCCAATGTAGCGCCACCTACGTGATAAACTTTCACCTTCCCATAATATTTAAACTGGTATCCTTGGCATCTTGCCCTCCAACACCAGTCAATTTCCTCCATATGGGCAAAAAAACTGGATTCGAAGCCTCCGCTTTCATGGAACAAATCAGCCCTTACTGCCATACAGGCACCCGAAACCCAATCCACCAGCAGCTCATCATCATATTGCCCCTTGTCTTTTTCAATAGTATCAAAAACCCTTCCTCTACAATAGGGATACCCAAAACCATCAATAAACCCCCCTCCTGCTCCGGCATGCTCAAAATACTCCTTCCGCTCAAAGGATAAAATTTTTGGCTGCACTCCGGCAAGACGCTTATCCACTTCCAAATAAGAGATAAGTTGCTGGTCCCATCCTGCTGTCACTTCCACATCAGAATTTAACAGTATATAATAAGTGTATTTTCCTTGGATACTGGACAATGCCTCATTATATCCTCCGGCAAAACCATAATTCTGGTTTAAAGAAATGAGTCTAACCTGAGGGAAATTTTCTTCCAGAAGGTCAATGGAATTATCAGAGCTGGCATTATCTGCCACATAAACCGGAAAATCAGAATACTCAATTACAGAGGGAAGAAATTTATTAAGTGTCTCTTCCCCATTGTAATTCAATATGACGATTGCAGCTTTTGCCATCAAAACATATTACCGAAATCCATGCCAGGAATATTGGGCATCATGCCCGCAGTAGCTGACTTCATTTCCTCCTTTATTTTAATATCAATAGACTCCATCGCAATATTGGTTGCAGCAACTACCAAATCTCCCAACATCTCTTTATCGGCAACATTGACCAAGGAATCATCCATTTGAATAGATTCTACTTTTCTGTTTCCATTGACAATCACTTTTACCATGCCAGCCCCTGATTCCCCTTCTGCCCTAAGGTGTACCAAATTGCCCTGCGTCTCTTTGATTTTGGCCTGCGCTTCTTTCACCTTATTCATTAAACTCATGATATCAAACATATGCTTTCTTTTTTGCTTGCAAATATAATGCATTTAAAACAGGCTACACCCTTCAGATGCTGCCAATTTCAAAGGGTCTTCCCATTAAAAGTGATTAAAAACCGTTAATAGAAACCATAAAAAAATTAAATGCTTTGTTTGAAACCTTTTACCAATTAATACGAACAAGAATATACCATAACTGTATGCTCTCTAACCAAACTTATCATGAAAACAATAGAAAATATCGAAAAGGAAAATATTAGAAATCTTCAATTTTGTAAAAAAGAGGTTTTGTTAGACCCTGCAGAAAGAAGTAAAAGAAGCTTTGACCTCAATCGGGCCCAATCATTGGGTAACCTTTTAAAGAACAAAGTTTCTATCACCTTCGAGACAGCAGATGAAAAAGTATATAAAGTCCATACCACCATATGGGCGGTAGGTTCAGATTTCATATGCCTTAAATCCGATATTTGCATTCCTATCAACTGCATACTTGAAATTGGGTGATTAAACATAAGCCACCCTTCAATCCTCAATATGATTTGAGGATTTTTTTATTTCCATTTTTTTACCAGCTCCTCCAAACTTAAAGTTTCCTGTTGTCCTGAAGATAATTCTTTAACACTTACATTTCCAGCTTCAATCTCATTATCACCTAGGATAATAACAAAAGGAATCTGCTTTTTATCGGCGTAGGTAAGCTGTTTTTTGATCTTGGTCTGATCGGGATACAGTTCCGCAGCAATCCCAGCCGACCTCAGTTCATTCAAGACCTTCAGTCCATAGCCAAATCCTTTTGTATCGAAATAGGTCAGGAGAACCTTTGTATTTTCTGGGTTTTCCTCAGGGAAAAGGCCCAACTCCTCCAATACGTCATAAAGCCTGTCTACTCCAAATGAAAAACCGACCCCCGAAACACCCTCCAACCCAAAGACCCCAGTAAGGTTATCATACCTTCCCCCGCCACTCACAGAGCCTATGGATACATGGTTGACCTTTGCTTCAAAAATTGCTCCCGTATAATAAGATAATCCCCGGGCCAAAACCACATCAAAATCCACATGCTCCTGATCTTCCCCATAAGTCTGAAGCATACTGAATAATTCTTCTAATTCGGCAATGCCATTGAGCCCTGTTTCAGAAGCAGCTAAATATTTTTTAAGGAAATCAAGTCTTCCTTCGTTGCCGGTCATCAAATTGACAATGGGGCTTAACTTCTCAATGGCATATGGGGAGAAATTCCGCTGCGCCAATTCTTCCTGAACCTTCTCCCAACCGATTTTATCCAATTTATCTATAGCCACGCACAATTCCCCTTCCCTTCCGGCTTCACCTATCACTTCGGACAGGCCTGTCAATATTTTTCGGTTGTTGATTTTGATATGGTAATCCTTGATGCCCAACTTGGAAAAGACCCGCTTGATCATCAAAATAATTTCCAATTCGCAAAGCAGGCTATCTGTACCTACCACATCTGCATCGCACTGGTAAAACTCCCTATACCTCCCTCTCTGCGGACGGTCTGCCCTCCATACAGGCTGAACCTGAAAACGCTTGAACGGGAAACTGATCTCATTTCTGTTCATCACAACATACCTGGCAAAAGGAACCGTCAAGTCATAACGCAACCCCTTTTCTGATACTTTAGGTAAGATGGATTGGGCTCCAGCGTCCAAATCCCCTTTACTGACATTTTTCAAAAAATCACCACTATTGAGAATTTTAAACAACAATTGGTCACCTTCATCCCCATATTTACCGGTCAAAGTACTTAAATTTTCCATCGCTGGGGTCTCCAACTGCTGGAAACCAAAAAGTTTGAAGGTATCCTTGATGGTATCGAGTATAAAGTTCCTTCTGGCCATTTGCAAGGGGCCAAAATCCCTTGTTCCTTTGGGCAAGCTGGGTTTCTGAACAGACATATTGTATTTTAATTTTGGCCAAAGGTAAGTAAATTCAAAATTTTATTGTAATTTTGCGCTTCATTTGAGATCACATAAACAGATAATACGATGGCTGTTACTACTTTAAAAAGAAAATTGAGAAGAAAGAGACAAGGTCAAAATACAAGGGTAATCAAGATCAAACAATTGAGTGCTAAGCCAGTAATCAAGAATGTGGATGTTGAGGAACTTAAGAAAAGCTTTGATAAATAAATTTGTCCTTTCTTTGTGAAAGAAATAAAAGGGCTACCGTTAAGGCTGCCCTTTTATTTTCCCCTTTTCCCCAATTCCACCACCCTGAGATTTTGAATTTTGCCTTGTGCAATTTCAAAAAGCAGAAGTGTACGCATAATGTGAAACCCTTGCTGGCCTATGGCTCCTGGATTCATATATAAACAATTAATAGCTTGATCAAATTCCACTTTACAGATGTGGGAATGACCGCAGACAAATAGTCCTGCCTGACTGTCCTTTATTTTTTTCTTAACTCCATTGGCGTATCGAGGAGGTTTACCTCCAATATGCAACATCAAAATTTTCAGGCTCTCTACTTCGAAAAAAATCTCCTCAGGAAACATTGACCTTGCTTGGGCATCATCAATATTACCTGTTACTATACGGAGGGTTTTATCACTGGGCAAGCTTTCG
>NZ_SLAP01000216.1 GCF_007126775.1 Cecembia sp.
AATTGAGCCAGCAACTATCCCCGCTGAATCAATGAAAAAACATCTACGCTTATTTTGGGTCTTTTTCCTGTTTGCAAGCCATTCCCTTCAGGCCCAAACCAGCCCCGATCTCCAAAAGCTTGATACTTATTTTGAACAGATGGTTAAAGACTGGGATGTTCCGGGAGCCAGTATAGGCATTGTTAAAGATGGACAATTGGTATTCACTGGCAACTACGGAACCAAAACGGTTGGTAAAGAAGAGAAACCAGATGAACATACCCTTTACGCCATAGCCTCCAATTCCAAGGCATTTACTTCGGCTGTGTTGGCGATGCTGGTACAAGAGGGGAAACTTACCTGGAACGATCGGGTAAAAGACCACCTCCCCTATTTTTCCCTATTTGATGATCCTTGGATCAGTGCCAACGTCACTATACGAGACTTGCTGAGCCATAGAGTTGGACTAGGTACCTTCAGTGGGGATGTGATCTGGTACAAAAACGAAAGCACTGCCGAAGATTTTATTAAAAGGGCGGGCAAAGTCCCTCAAGCATTTGATTTCCGATCAGGTTATGGCTATTCCAACCTGATGTATGTAACCGCGGGGGAAATCATCCGAACAATTACCGACAAAACCTGGGGCGAAAATGTGCAGGAACGCTTTCTCAACCCTTTAGGCATGGATCGCAGCATCACCACAGCCAAAGATTTGGATAAAAAGAGAAATTATGTCACTGCCCATGGCCGAGAGGAAGGCAAAAACTTCCCCATTGCTTTCGAGGATTGGGACACCATCGCTGCTACGGGTGGATTGATCTCCTCGGTGAGCGATGTGGCCAAATGGATGATCTTCAATATGAATCATGGTATTATAGGACAGGATACCCTGATCTCCAGAGCAAACCGCAATCTGATGTGGACCGTGCACAATGTCTTTACCGTGGACCATACCCAGCCAAACGACCTGGGCAGGCATTTCAGTGGTTATGGACTGGGTTGGAATTTGGGAGATTTCCATGGGAAGTTGATGGTAGGCCATACAGGAGGCTACGATGGCATGATTACCGCAGTGACCATGATTCCTGAAGAAAAGTTGGGCGTAGTGGTGCTGACCAATGGCCACCAAAGCCCCATCATGGCTGCTACCTACTATGCTTTTGACCAATTTTTAGGAACAGGAAGTAAAGATTGGTCTGGAGATATGCTCCAAAGGAGTTTGGCCAACCAAGCCAATGACACCCGCATCGCAGACATCAAAAAAGCCAGAGTCCTCAACACCAAGACATCCCTCTCTCCTTCCCAATTTGCAGGTACTTATCGCTCAGACATCTATGGCCAAATCGAAGTCAAAGAAGAAAAAGGGGCTTTGCGACTTTACTTTGAAGACGCTCCAAGACTTTCTGCCAGCTTGAAACATTGGCATTATGACACCTATGAAATCATCTGGGACGAGAAGCATGCCTGGTTTAACTTCGGCACACTCCAATTCCTACTCAACAATAAAATGCAGGTTGTCGGAATGGATTTTAATGTACCCAACGACGATATTTTCTTTGAGGAATTGAAACCCTTAAAAATCAATCCATGATCAAAGTAATAGGAATCCCCTTTGATATCAACAGTTCCTTCATTAGAGGACCTTACTTGGCACCTCCCAGAATCCGCTTAATGGCAACCGAAGGCTCTGCCAATAACTTCACAGAAATGGGGGTAGAAATTATAGCTGGTAGGGATTATCAGGATTTAGGTGACCTTTCTTTTTCCAGTCAAGATCCAAAAAAAGCCTATGAACAGATCAAACTAGCCGTAAGCGAAGCCATCGCTGATGGCAGCAAACTCCTGAGTTTGGGAGGGGATCATTCCATTGCTTATCCGGTGATTGAAGCCCATGCGCTGAAACATGGGCCTTTACATGTACTGCAGCTTGATGCCCACGGGGATTTGTATGAAAATTTCGAAGATAATCCCTATTCCCATGCTTCTCCATTTGCTCGGCTATTGGAAAAAGGTTTGTTAAAGTCACTCACGCAAGTTGGTGTTCGTTCATTGACCCAGCATCAACGGGAACAGGCAGCCAAGTACAAGGTCAATATTATTGAAATGAAGGACTTCAACATGGATTTTATTTCCACTTTGGAAGGCGCTTTATATATTTCTTTGGATATTGATGTTCTTGACCCTGCTTTTGCTCCGGGTATTTCTCATTATGAACCGGGAGGAATGAGTTCCAGGCAGTTGTTGGATATCCTTTTGAAAATCAAGCTTCCTATCCTAGGCGCTGAGCTCGTGGAATATAATCCGATCAGAGACCATCATGACATGACAGCTATGCTGGCTTTTAAGTTGATGAAGGAGCTGATCGCTAAAATGATCTGAAAACCATGGATATTGGATGAATTAGCTTTTATCAAAATAATGATTTTTTATAGGCGCAAAATCAATATCTTATTCGATCAATAACCTATAACCCTATTGACCATGAAAAACGAAAAATCACCTTTTTCCAGAAGAGACTTCGTTAAAGCAGCTGCGCTAAGCGGTGCAGGGATGATGATTGTGCCCAGACATGTGGTTGGTGGGCCGGGCTATACCCCTCCTAGCGACAAGGTTAACCTTGGCATCATCGGGGCAGGAGGCAAAGGAAAGCAAAACGCCCAGGATTTCCTGAAAGTAGAAAATGTGAATATTCCTGCCGTAGCCGATCCTTCCTATTACTGGAACTTAGCTGACTTTTACTACCGATCAGAGGCAGGTTTGGGTCCTGTCTCCAATATGATTGAGTTGCACAATGCAGCCAAAGGAGATAACAAGCGGGTTACCCAATACACCGATTTCCGTAAAATGATGGAAAATTCATCGGAATTGGACGGCATTGTGATCTCCACACCAGACCATACCCATGCCTATATTGCACTGATGGCGCTGAAAATGGGGAAACATGTGTACTGCGAAAAGCCGCTAACCCACAATATCTGGGAAGCAAGAGAAGTGGCTAAAGTCACTAGGGAAACTGGCCTGATGACCCAAATGGGCAATGTGGGGCATTCTACGGATGGTATCAGAGAGACAGTGGAGTACTTACGTGCGGGAGTAATTGGAGAGGTCAAAGAATGCCATGCATGGGTACCTGCAGGTCGATGGCTCCCGGGATTGAAAGGTTTACCACAAGGGCAAAGCACCATGCCCATAGGTTTTGATTGGGACCAATGGATCGGCCCAAGGGAAATGGTGCCTTTTCACAAGGATTATGTTCCTGTCACCTGGAGAGATTTTTGGGATTATGGCTGCGGTGCTTTGGGGGATTTTGGTTGCCATGACCTGGATGCTGTCACTTGGGCCTTTGACTTGAAAAGCCCAGACACAGTACAGATTTTTCCTGCAGGTTATTCTGACAGTAAGATTGCCCCTTATGGAGAAATCGGCTATTTTCACTTTTCCCCTAAAGGCCAACAAAAAGCCATGAAAATCAACTGGTATTCCGGGGGACTGAAACCGGACCTCCACCCTGCCCTGCCCAAAGGTTATGTTTATCCAGCTAGGGCATCCATGTTTATTGGAACAAAAGGCATTATCATCAATGATGGAGGAAACCGGAAACCACAGATTTTCCCGGAATCATTAGGCAAAAGCATCAAAGCTCCCAAACCTAGTTTAAAAAGATCTAATGGACATTTTCAGGACTGGATCGATGCCATCCGAAACAATGAGCAAGCTTCCTCCAATTTTGAATATGGATCCCGATTGACCGAAATCACGCTTTTGGGTGTTCTTTCCCTGAGATTGGGAGGGAAATTGATTGAATGGGATGATGAGAACATGAAAGCCAAAGGTATGCCTGAAGCTGACCAGTATATCAAAGAACCCGTAAGAGCTGGCTGGGAAATGTAAGAGGAGATGGAAGAAAGACCCATTATCAAACTGGAATGGTCCGCAATGGATAAAATCATGGAGGGCTTGGGATTTTTGGCCCTGGTCCTTCTATTGGCACTTCCCATTTACTATTATCCTGAACTTCCGGACCGAGTTCCCAGGCACTATGATGCTTCTGGACAAGTAACAGCCTATGGCGGAAAAGGTATGATCTGGATGATGCCCATTATGGGTTTGATCACCTATACAGGTTTATTTTTCCTCAATAAAGTCCCCCATATCTTCAACTATCCCACTGCAATCACCCCAGAAAATGCGGAAAAGTAATACCGGGGAGCAACCAGGATGATGAGAACCCTTAACCTGGTCATCGTATTTACTTTTTTGTTCCTGACATTTAGCACTATTCAAACAAGTTTGGGGCTGCAGGAAGGCCTTAATGAATTTTTTATGGGCATATCTATAGGACTCTTGACAGGAGTGATTTTGATTTATTTGGTCTGGAGCATAAAAACAAAGGGAAAGCAAGGGAGAAAGTGAGCAAGTCGTATTATTTTCAAAATTTTCCATATTTTTACTTTTTATCCCATTAATTTCACAAATTTAATTTTGATATGGGTATCATAAATAAAAAAGCTTATGCTAGATGTAATCCTTAAGATGGTCCAGGACAACACCGAAAGCAGTGTGGTCCAAAATAAAAAAATACCGAACGAGCTGAACGCTAACGTTCAGCAAGAGATTATGAAAGCTATTTCAGGAGGCCTCTCCCAAGCCGCCAGCTCAGGCAACAGCCAAGCAATCTTAGATTTATTCGGGAAAGGTGCCAAAAATCAGAGTCTGGCAAGAAACCCGATTTACAAGTCTATTTCATCCAACCTCTCTCAAATATTAGTAAGCAAGTTCAATATGAATAAAAGTACGGCAGATTCCATCATTAAAAGCTCATTGCCGGCCATATTAAGCAAGTTTTCGGGCAAAGTTGCCGACCCAAAAGATAAGAGTATTGATATGAACACTGTGTTGGGTTCTCTTTTAGGAGGGAAAACAGGAAACACGGATTTTAATGACCTTTTAGGAAATTTGTTGGGTGGAAGCACCAATCAAAGACCTAAAAAGGGGACTGCTAAAAAGACAACTACCTCTAGAAAAAAAACCGATACACCAGCAGGAAATCCTTTGATGGATGTACTGTCTAAGTTTCTAAAAAAGTAAAACCACCAATCAATTTTATTAATTATGTCAACAGAAAAACAATTTGTAGCCAGTCCGGAAAGTAAGGCCAAAGCCAAGCAGCTCCGTTTATTTGCCCTTTTGGCCTGGATGGTAGCCATTGCAGGCCAGGTATTTGCCATCCTCAAACTGATCAGTGATGAGACTTTGACCTATTTGATCATTGCCATTGTAGTCCTTTTGGCTTTGGCACTCACTGGATCTTGGCTTTGGAAGAAAGCCAATCGCCTCGACCCGGCTTCAGAAAAAGACAAAGTAAAGTTCTTTTTCCAAAATCAGTTTGGTGCCATTATGGGCGTTTTGTCGTTTTTACCTCTTGTTATTCTGATTTTGACCAATAAGGACATTGAAGGTAAAACTAAGGGGATTGCAGGTGCAATAGCCGTTATAGCCATGTTGGTCGCCGGAATCTCTGGGGTAGACTTTGATCCACCATCTATAGAGAAGTATACCAAAGAGATCAACGAACAGACGGATGTGGTCAGGAAACTCAATTTTGACAATGATAATGTCTTCTGGACCCGAGCAGGAAACCGTTATCATATTTTTGAGGAATGTCAACATATCCGCGGCCGTGATGAGATCAATAATGGCAGCGTAAAAGATTCATGGGATGAGAAGGGAATATCGGAATTATGTAAGACCTGTCAAGCCAGGGCAATGAGAGAACGAAATATTCAAGATGCTGACATAGAAATGCCCATCTTGGAAGGTGAAGATGTTCTTGAAGATTAATTCTATAAAAAACAGTGATTTAAGCAGAAGTTTGATGCCTTTGAGGTTTTGTTGCTCAATATTCTTTACCCCAGATAAGGCATCAGACCAAACTTATTACAATGCCAAAGCAGCCTGAACGGCATCCATATTGGCCTTTAGGGCTGCTTCATTTTCCATGTCATTCAAGACCTGATTGAAAGGCTCTGAACGGATAGGGCCATCATAGCCTATATCAATCAGTCCTTTCAGGAAATCATGGACAGGAATTACTCCTGTGGCTGCAGGCAATTCCCTTTTTCCATCTACCTGAGTTTGCCTGGTGAATCCTTCACGTGCATCATTCAGGTCCACCACTATGATCTCATTTGGATGCAATGCCTGAATATCTTCAATAGATTCATTGGCACAATACCAGTGAAAGCTATCTAAAACCAACCCAACGTTATCCTGTCCTATCTCCCCAATCAATTCCTTGGCTTCTTTCATGCTTGAAATAAATGGATAGCGGTTGCCAATGAGCATGGTACGCATTCCCAAATATTCCAAACCCAAGCGGATACCATGATCCTGCATCACCTTCGCACATTCTCCCAGACGATAAGCATGCTGCCGCATGTTTTCATTATAAGTCAATTCACTATGGGATGAAATGATCCAGGTATTCATCCGTGTGGCCCCTTGCTTTTCCATGGTTTTACAAAACTTTTTTAGCCCTTGGAAACCCTCCTTGAATTTTGCATCATCTTGACGAAACTCTAAGGGAATAGTATTGGAACAATAGCTTATCTTATTCTCCTGCATTTTTTCAGTAACATCATGCAACTGTTGTTCGGAATAATGATCCATCACCTCTTGGGTAAAAGGACTGATTGCTTCATATCCGAAAGATATGGCATAATCCAAAGTTTGGGCAAAGTTGGACTGGACTCCAATCATTCCCGGATTCAATGAAATTTTAAAGGCCCGTTTGGCCCGGGAATCTGCAAAAACAAAAGGGGTAGGAATAGCCAATGCGGTAGAGGCCAAAGCTGATGAAATGATAAATTTTCTGCGATCCATATATTTAGGATTAGGGTATTGAGCATCTAATTTGCTCTTTTTTACGTAATGAACCAATGATTTTGTTACAATTCAAATTAGGGTCTTTTTGCATAAAGCCAATGCAACCAAAAAAAGTCAGAAATTGTCTTTCAGGCCCAAAAGTCACCGTTTGTAAAATGAGCTTAACAATTCCCCTTAAAATTGCTTAAATTTAAGGTCTTAATCATGCATTTATTATGAAAAAACGCAATCAATTCAGTTTAGCTTTGTTAGGACTTATGGCTTTAAGCATAAGCTCCTGTGCTGAAAAGGAAGACAATAACACAATCAATGAGCCAAGCCCCTTTGCTACGGTGTCTGACAAGATGACCTTTAAGGTGGACACGCTCTATACAGAATTTGAAAGTCCTTGGGGAATGACCTGGCTACCTGATGGCAGGATGCTGGTCGTGGAGAGGAAAGGAGAAATTCTGGTATTCAAAAATGATCAGTTTACAGGAGAAAAGTTGACAGGTGTTCCTGAGACCCGTGAAGTGAATCAGGCAGGTATGCTGGATATCACCCTGCATCCGGATTATGCCAACAATGGTTGGCTTTATCTCGCCTATTCCCGGCCGGAAGGAGATGGAGATGTATTGGTAATTTCCAGGGCCAAACTGGATGGGAACAACATGCACAGTGTAGAAGAAATCTTCGTATGTGGGCCGGAATGGAAAGGTGGAAGACATTTTGGATCAAGAATCGTTTTTGACAATGCGGGCTACCTGTATTTCTCCAATGGAGATAAGGGGTCCAGGCCAGCCAATGCCCAGGAATTGGACAATGATCACGGTAAGATCCATAGGATCAAAGATGACGGCAGCATTCCGGAAGATAACCCATTTGTCAATACTCCCGGCGCCAATCCTTCTATCTGGACTTATGGGAACAGAAACCCTCAGGGCATGGTTTATGACAAGGAGAATGACAGGCTTTGGTCAGTGGAGCATGGTCCAAAGGGGGGTGATGAGCTCAACCTGATCGAAAAGGGCAAGAATTACGGTTGGCCGGTGATCTCTTACGGCATCAATTATGACGGCACAATTCTGACAGAACTCACTGAAAAAGAAGGCATGGAGCAGCCGGTAACGTATTGGGTTCCGTCTATTGCAACCTGTGGCATGACCCTGGTAACCTCAGACAAATATCCTGCCTGGAAAGGCAACATTCTGGTAGCAGGCTTAGCTGGACAGCAAGTAGCCCGTGTGGAATTGGATGGCACCCAGTATGTGGGAGAGGAAAAATTATTAGACGGTATCGGCCGTGTACGTCAGGTTTCCCAAAGTCCAGATGGGTATATCTATGCACTGGTAGAAGCTACAGGCTTATTGGTTAAGCTAATTCCGCAGAGCAGTTAAAAAAAACGAGTCAGTAAATTCAAAAGCCATGTTGGAAACAGCATGGCTTTTTTTATTAATCGGATAAAGGGCTCCATCGACCGATTGAAAATACAAAAGATTAGTTTTATATTTAAATAAACTGGGATATAGACGCCATAATGGCGTAAAGAGAACCTTTAGCGGGCATTGTAAAACGACAACATAATCAGACAGAAAAACTGAGAATATGAACCTGCCGATTTTAATTGCAAACATTTTGACACTTTTAGCATTTATGCTTCACACTTTTGTTGGGGACAAAGAACTAAAAGTAAACGAACCGATAGACGAAAATGATGCGCATTTCCAAAAAAGAGAAAAATGGACAATGGCGAGATGTGGTTGGCATTGGGTTTCGTTTGACTTACTTTTTGCCACTATCGGACTTGGTCTGATTAACTTTACAAACTTCTTTAATAACGAAAATACATTGTTAAAAATACTTTCAATTTACTTTTTAGGCTATGCAGTAGTTTGGGCTTTGACAATTGTAATTTCAGAACAGTTTCCGAAAAACTATTTGAAACTCGGACAGTGGATTTTGCTATTGCTTATTTCCGGACTTATTTATTTTGGAACAAATTAATTTGGCATATGCTTAAAATTGGCGGATACATAAACATAATAATTGCAATCGCACATATTGTCGGACTACTTTGGGCAGACAAAATGTTTGAAGTAACGGGAATAGCAGAAGGAATGGCTCTTGCTGCCCAAAACATACATCCTTTATATCCATATTTTATTACGGTTGTTGTGGCTATTTTCTTTTTTATATTCGGTTTATATGGACTTTCTGCAGATGGTAAATTCCGAAAATTACCCTTTATGAAGCCTGCTATTTTTCTTATAGCAGGAATTTACTTAGTGCGTGGAATAGGAGAACTTCTTTTTGATATGGAGATGCAACAAGCAAATCAATTTTTGGAAGTAACCTATTCACTAATTTCAGTCTTCATTGGACTATTGTTTTTGATAGGCGGACTTAAAAAATGGAAATTAAAACGGAATGACCGCTGAACTGGAAGATCTTCTGAAAAAAAGGATACCGGAATAAAAACTTTTATTGGATACTCGGATATTTATGGATACCTGTCTTCGACGGGCAGCTTGGATCCGCCACTGCGGAAAAGTTATTGATCGATATTGATTCCCAAACAACAGGATACCCAGGTTAATTTCTTCTACGGTTAAGATTTCGGATAATGTAGCATTGGAGCCTAAATAAACCAAATAACCCATTTTTTAGCTTCAAAAAAGCCAATTATAGATAAAAAATCCCCAGTACAGGGTATTTTTTTTTGAACTATGCTTTGTAATTTGGGAAACATATAATTTAAGGAAATAATACCTGGTAAAAAAAGGGTAATTAAGAGTAAAGCCAACCAAATTTGGTTGGCTAAGCGCGAAAGATGTTGCGATTATATACAAGTTGTGGGCAAGCTAGATACAAACAATAAGAACCTTACACTATTTCACAATGAAAAAAATAAAGTTTAGAATATCAAATCGAATGTCAGATCATTTAATTCAAGCAGTTC
>NZ_SLAP01000163.1 GCF_007126775.1 Cecembia sp.
TAAAAAATAATGAGAACAGGGTTGCACTCACCCCTGCCGGTGCCAAAGAGTTGGTCAAAAGAGGTCATCAGGTTTATGTTCAACATACAGCTGGTCAAGGTAGTGGTTTTTCAGACGCTGAATACACGGATGCTGGAGCGGCAATTCTCCCGACAATAGAAGATATTTACAGCATCGCCGAGATGATCATTAAGGTAAAAGAACCTATTGAACCGGAGTATAAATTGATTAAAGAAGGACAGTTACTTTTTACTTATTTTCACTTCGCTTCATACGAACCCTTGACCAAAGCAATGGCTGAAAGCAAAGCAACTTGTCTGGCTTATGAAACGGTTGAAAAAGCAGACAGAAGTCTTCCTTTGCTGATCCCTATGTCAGAAGTAGCCGGTAGAATGTCCGTACAAAAAGGAGCAAATTACCTTGAAAAACCATTGAAAGGAAGGGGAATTCTTTTGGGTGGCGTACCTGGAGTACTTCCTGCAAAAGTTGTGATTTTAGGAGGTGGAGTAGTTGGAACACAAGCTGCTTGGATGGCTGCTGGATTAGGTGCTGACGTTACTATTATGGATGTTTCCCTTCCTAGGATGAGGTATTTGGATGATGTTATGCCGGCCAATGTCAATACCATGATGTCCAATGAGTACAACATCAGGGAAATGATCAAACATGCTGACCTTATTGTGGGCGCTGTATTAATTCCAGGAGCAAAAGCGCCCCATTTGATCACAAGAGATATGCTCAAAGATATGAAACCGGGTACGGTTTTAGTGGATGTGGCTGTAGACCAAGGTGGTTGCATAGAAACCTGTAAGCCAACTACGCATGAAAATCCAACTTACATCATAGATGATGTGGTGCACTACTGCGTAGCCAATATGCCTGGCGCAGTTCCATATACTTCTACGCTGGCTTTGACCAATGCTACCCTCCCATATGCTATCCAATTGGCAGATAAAGGCTGGAAAAAAGCGGCACAAGAAAACCCTGAATTAGTACCCGGGCTGAATATTATTGATGGCGACATTGTTTATAAAGCGGTTGCAGAAGCATTTGAAATGGATTATGTTCCTGTAGAAAAATACTTGTTTTAGTAGAAAAACGATTAAAAGCCTCTCTTTACAGAGAGGCTTTTTTATAACTTCTTTTTTATTTCAAGAAGGTTAGCCCGTTTTAAGACTTCATTATTAATCACGACCAAAGGTGCAGATTTACAAAAATCCATACACTTGGTCTTTATGATTTTAAATTTCCCTTTATAATCTTCTGATTTGATCAAATCTTTGATTTCTCCCTGAAGTTTTTTACAGCCTTCTTTTTTACAATCAGAACCATTACAAACGAATATAAACCTACGGTAAGTCGGCATAAAATCTCGATATCTTAATTTCTTTCACAAATTCCCGAAATTCACTTTCCCTCTTATAGAATATATAGTCTCTTATCTCTTATGAATTATTTCTAATATCTCACTTTTCTACATATTTCTCCTATATTGTCCCCCTACCTCATATAAAGCAGTGGTAATTTGCCCCAAGGAACAATACTTCGCGGCCTCCATTAGTTTTTCAAAAATATTGCCATTTTGCACCGCTGCTTTTTGAAGGGTTTGAAGCGCTAAAGCAGCCTTGTCTCTATTCCTTTCGTGAAGTAAGTTCAAGGTTTGAATTTGAGATTCTTTTTCTTCTTTGGTTGCACGGATAACTTCTCCTGGCCTTACGGTAGGTGAACCTGCAGACGACAAAAAGGTATTGACACCAATAATTGGGTATTCTCCTGTATGTTTTAGGGTTTCATAATACAGGCTTTCTTCCTGAATTTTACCCCTTTGGTACATGGTTTCCATGGCTCCTAAAACCCCTCCCCGCTCTGTTATTCGGTCAAACTCAGTATAAACTGCCTCTTCTACCAGGTCCGTCAATTCCTCGATAATAAATGCTCCTTGAATTGGGTTTTCATTTTTAGCAAGACCAAGTTCCTTATTGATAATCAATTGAATGGCCATGGCTCTTCGAACTGATGCTTCGGTGGGCGTTGTAATTGCTTCATCATATGCATTGGTATGCAATGAGTTACAATTGTCATAAATTGCATACAATGCCTGTAGGGTGGTCCTTATATCGTTGAAATCGATTTCCTGTGCATGTAGGGATCTTCCAGAAGTCTGTATATGGTATTTCAACATTTGGGACCTTTCATTAGCGCCATATTTTAATTTCATGGCTTTGGCCCAAATTCTCCTTGCTACCCTTCCGATCACAGCGTACTCAGGATCAATACCATTGGAGAAGAAAAAAGACAGATTTGGTGCAAATTTATTGATGTCCATACCTCGGGAAACATAATATTCCACATATGTGAAGCCATTTGAGAGTGTCAATGCCAATTGCGTAATGGGATTGGCTCCAGCTTCTGCTATATGATAGCCCGAAATAGAAACGGAATAGAAATTACGAACTTGATTATCAATAAAATACTGCTGTACATCCCCCATCAACCTTAAAGAAAACTCGGTGGAGAAGATACAGGTATTTTGTGCCTGGTCCTCTTTTAAAATATCCGCTTGGACAGTTCCTCTAGCCTTTGACAGGGTATTGGCCTTGATCTGTTGATAAATCTCCGCCGGAAGTACTTGATCTCCTGATACTCCAAGAAGCATTAAACCTAACCCGTCGCTTCCTTCGGGAATTTGTCCATGGTAACGCGGTCTTATGCCTCCATTTTGATTGTAAATTTCATTTATCCTGGCTTCCACTTCCTCTTGAAGTCCATTTTCTCTGATATACAATTCACATTGTTGATCTATCGCGGCATTCATAAAAAATGCAGTCATAGTTGCCGCTGGCCCATTAATGGTCATAGATACCGAAGTCATCGGATCCACCAGGTTAAAACCTGAATATAATTTTTTGGCATCATCCAAACAACAGATATTAACACCGGAATTCCCTATTTTTCCATAAATATCCAAACGGTAATCGGGATCCTCTCCATAAAGTGTTACTGAATCAAATGCCGTCGAAAGCCTTTTGGCTGGCATATCCTTAGAAACATAATGAAAACGCTTATTGGTACGTTCAGGTCCACCTTCACCTGCAAACATTCTTGTTGGATCTTCTCCTTCTCTTTTGAAGGGAAACACACCGGAAGTGTAAGGGAATTCTCCTGGCACATTTTCTCTCAAACCCCATTTTAACAAATCCCCCCAAGCTTCATATTTGGGAAGCGACACTTTGGATATTTTGGACTGAGATAGAGATGTGAAAAAAGTTTTTACTTTTATTTCCTTATCTCTTACTTTAAAAGTATAATAATCATCTGCATACTTTTGTGCCTTTTCAGGCCATTCCTCCAACCATTTTTTGTTTTTGGGATCCAGTTCTAGCTCCAATTGCGCGTATACTTCCTCCAATTCTTTGACCAATCTGTCCTGATCTTCCACATTCATGGATTGAATTGCTTCTATGGATTTTTGAACACTGTATAATTTTTGAGCGACATTTTTTTGTTCCTCTACCCATTGGTCGTAGCTGCGGTTATTTTCAGAGATTTCAGATAGATAGCGTGTTCTTGCCGGAGGGATGATGTAAATTTTTTCAGACATTTCCTCTGTTACTTCAAAGGATGTCTCCAAGTCTGCTCCTGTCAAATCCACCAACTTATGCATGATGGCTTTGTACAGGTTATTCATTCCCGGATCATTGAATTGGGAAGCTATTGTACCATAAACAGGGATAGCTTCATCCGCAATATCCCAAAGGTTATGGTTTCTTTTGTACTGCTTTTTAACATCCCTCAAAGCATCCTGCGCACCCCTTTTGTCGAATTTATTAAGTGCAATCACATCGGCAAAGTCCAACATGTCGATTTTTTCCAACTGTGTAGCAGCTCCATACTCGGGTGTCATCACATAGAGGGACATGTCTGAATGTTCGATAATTTCAGTATCCGATTGCCCAATTCCAGAAGTCTCCAAAATGATGAGGTCAAAGTTTGCAGCTTTAACAATATCTACTGCATCTTGTACATACTTTGATAAGGCCAGATTTGACTGCCTCGTCGCAAGGGAACGCATGTACACCTTTGGATGATTAATAGCGTTCATCCGGATTCTATCCCCTAATAAAGCTCCTCCCGTTTTGCGCTTAGAAGGGTCTACTGAAATAATCGCTATATCTTTATCTTTGAAATCAAAAAGAAATCTTCTTACTAGTTCATCTACTAATGAAGACTTACCTGCTCCACCGGTACCTGTAATTCCCAGGACAGGCGTTTTACTATCAAAGGAAATTTTTCTGATTTTTTCCAGCATGGATTTACTTTCCTCTGGAAAATTTTCTGCAGCAGAAATTATTTTGGCAATACCCGACTTGTCAGATTTATCCAAAGCTGATAATGTAACACCTTTACCTACTGGAAAATCAGATTTCTGCACAAGATCATTGATCATTCCTTGCAAACCCATGGCTCTTCCATCATCTGGAGAATATATTCTGGTCACACCATAATCATGTAATTCTTTAATTTCTTCAGGCAGGATAGTGCCTCCCCCTCCTCCAAAAATTCTAATATGTCCTGCCCCCTTTTCTTTGAGCAGGTCATACATGTATTTAAAAAATTCAACATGACCGCCCTGATAAGAAGTAATCGCAATGGCCTGAACATCCTCCTGAATCGCACAGTCGACAATTTCCTGTACCGAACGGTTGTGGCCTAAATGAATGACCTCACAGCCTGTCGCCTGTATAATCCTTCGCATAATATTGATAGCAGCATCGTGTCCGTCAAAAAGTGACGCTGCGGTGACTATCCTGATGTGGTTCTTGGGTTTATATGATTCCTGATTCACAAACATTATAAATGGGTTAATATTTCTTTCTAATAATAGATCGCTCCGATAAAATTTTAAGCAGCAAAATTCAAACTATACCGCTTGCGAATATAAGGAAAATGATAAACAAAAAAGAACCGATCAGTATATTTTCAGAATAAAATTCTGAATTTGCTGTCAATAGCTAAAATTAAAATAAATTATTCTACTTTTATCTGAAAACACAAAATACAAATCCATAGAAACCGCTGAAATTCAAAAAAACCAATTGAATATAATGTGAGTAGATTTGAGTTTATCAGTTAGGAGTATGATTCAGATCATATTTTAATAATTTTTTTACAGCGTTCTTTATACAAAGAACTATTATTCACTTAAATTAAAGGTCATCATAAAATCTTTTATATGAAATTCTCTTTGTACCTAGGAAGTTATAAAAATGTTAAAGTATTCATCCACTGGACTTTCTCCCTCTTGCTCTTGTGGATAATCATTTCCAACATGCGTCAGGGCATGCCTGGAATAGACATCCTGTGGATTATAATCTTCGTTCTTGCACTATTTGCCTGTGTGGTGATGCATGAATTTGGACATGCTTTAGCTGCACAAAAATATGGAATTCAGACCAGGGACATCGTACTGTATCCTATAGGTGGCGTAGCGAGATTGGAAAAACTTCCGGAAGACCCAAAACAGGAATTATGGGTGGCCATCGCAGGCCCATTGGTGAATGTAGGATTATTTATCATTTTATCTGTCATTTTAAGTTTTACCGGTTACAATCTTGAAAATCTTGAACTGGAAGAACTGAGGATCAGGCCAAATACCATCCTCCTTTACATTGCCTCTGCCAATTTGATATTGGCAGTCTTCAACATGTTGCCAGCATTTCCGATGGATGGTGGAAGGGTTTTGAGGGCTTTGTTATCCATCAGGCTGCCAAGGGCCAAAGCTACCCAGATAGCGGGTGGAATCGGACAATTTCTGGCCATCTTTTTCATTTTCTTTGGGCTTTTCAATAATCCCATTTTAGTGCTGATCGGTATTTTTATTTTCCTTGGTGCGGCCGCTGAAGTATCACATACTCAGCAGGAGAGTTTTTTAAAGGGCTACAAAGTAAAAGATGCACTTATGATGAAATTTCAAATTGTTGCTTATGATGCCCCTTTGTCAAAAGCGGTGGAGAAGCTCCTGAATTCACAAGCAACCCATTTTGTAGTAGTTAGAGATGATGTTGCTGTGGGTACATTGAGTAGAAATGAAATCATTAAAGGACTGAAAGATGGTACTGAAAATACGGTTATTGAGCAAGTAGCTGACTTTCAACCTTTAAAAATTGATACAGAAGAAGATCTTGACGAAGCTTGGAGAAAGATGATGACCAAAAGTAAAAAAGTAGCATTTATAATAGAAAACGGACACTTTTTAGGTATTCTTGATCAGGAAAATATCGGTGAATTTGTCATGGTAAAATCAGCTTTGACCAAAGCTTAATCTTTCAAAACCCTATGATTGACAAAACTTCTATTTTAGAAAAAGAATGGCATACCGTTGAATCTGAAGAGGTTCTTGAGCTACTAAAGACATCTACCGAAGGCCTAAGTCATGAGGAGGCGAAGCAACGGCTTGTAAAATTTGGTCCCAATAAACTACCTGAAAAAGTCAAAATCAATATTTGGAAGATAGTTTTTAGCCAATTGATCAATCCTTTGATTTTTATTTTGATTGCAGCATCCATTGCTTCAGTCCTCATCGGTGAGGGAAACGATGCTATTTTTATTTTCTTAGTGATATTTATCAATACTGCTATAGGATCTTATCAGGAATACAATGCAGAAAAAAGTGCTGCCAATTTACAAAAGCTATTGAGAATTCGCGCCAGGATCATGAGAAATGGCGAAGAACAGGATATTGATTCGGAGGAATTGATTCCTGGAGATTTGGTATTCCTCGAATCTGGCAGCAAAGTCCCTGCAGACCTAAGAATCATCGAAACCAATGGACTTGAAATTGATGAAAGTTTACTGACCGGCGAGTCACATTCTGTAAATAAGAATACAACAGCTCTTAAAAAAGGAACGGGAGTCTCAGATCGGAAAAACATGACTTTTGCCGGTTCTACCATCATGTCTGGAAGAGGAAAGGGAATAGTGGTAGCGACAGCTTTGGAAACAGAGGTGGGTAAAATTGCCCAAAATGTTTCTCTTGGCGAATCTGCAAAACCACCTTTAATTCTTCGGATGGAAAAATTCACCAAGAATATTGCTTATATCATTATCGTATTGAGTGTGCTTTTGGCCATTTTGCTCAGGTTCCAGGGGCTGGATTTCACCGCCATATTTTTCTTCGTGGTAGCATTGGCAGTATCTGCAATTCCTGAAGGTTTACCAGTGTCTTTGACTGTAGCCCTTGCCGTGGCCACCAACAGGATGGCAAAAAGAAATGTGATTGTAAGAAAACTCACATCGGTTGAAAGCTTGGGAAGTTGTACTGTCATCGCAAGTGATAAAACGGGTACCCTAACGGTTAATCAACAAACCGTTAAAAAAATCTATTTCCCGGACGGAACCAATTTCGAAGTCACAGGTGAGGGGTATAACGGAGAAGGAAAGGTTTATACCAATAATGAAGAGGAGGTGTCAGCTGATCTTACAGAATATCCTGCTTTAAAACAGATCCTGGAAGTTTCTATAATGGCCAATGAAGCCGGTCTTGAAAAACAAAAAGATGAGTGGAAGCATTATGGGGATGCCATGGATGTAGCCTTACTTGGCCTTGGGTATAAAGCAGGGATTGATCCGAAAATATTGAAAAAGGATTTGAAAACACTGGGTTTAATTCCATATGAATCAGAAAAGAAATTTGCAGCATCCTTTTACCAAAGAAATGGAGATCCTTTTTGCGGGCTTAAAGGTGCGGTAGAAAAAGTTTTGGAATTCTGTACCATACCAGACTCACATGGCTCAACCAATGATCGTATCTTAAAGCAAGCGGATGATCTGGCTGCCAACGGTTACAGGGTTTTGGCATTTGCTGAAGGAAAAATGGATGATTTTCAAAAAAAAGAAAATTATTCCGAGGAAGATCTTCCACACCTGGAGTTTGTTGGACTTATCTGTTTTATTGATCCACTTAGGTCAGAGGCACAGCTATCTATTGAGAAATGTAAAAAAGCTGGAATAAAGGTCATCATGATTACCGGGGATCATCCAGCCACTGCTTCCAATATTTCCAAGGAATTAGGCATACAGTCCGATAAACAATCAGTAGTCACCGGAAAAATGCTCGCGCAAGCAGGAGGTCCTGACGATTCCAAATTTCAGGAATTGGTACAATCTACCTCAGTATTTGCAAGGGTTTCACCACAACAGAAACTGGAAATTGTAGACGTATTAATCAAAAAAGGCGAATTTGTAGCAGTAACCGGTGATGGGGTAAATGATGCACCAGCACTCAAACGTGCGAATATCGGAGTGGCAATGGGATCTGGTACTGATGTGGCCAAGGATGTAGGCGCCATGATTGTTGTGGATGATAATTTCTCTTCTATTGTAGCAGGAGTCGAAGAAGGCAGATTCGCCTATGACAACGTTAGAAAAGTGATTTATTTACTTGTTTCTACCGGTGCAGCAGAAGTATTCATGTTTATCATGGCGATAATTGCCGGACTTCCATTACCCTTATTGGCTGTTCAACTGCTTTGGCTTAACCTTGTAACAAATGGCATACAAGACAAAGCTTTGGCCTTTGAAGCGGGGGAAGCTGAAACCATGGAGAGAATGCCACGGAAGCCCAGCGAAGGAATATTTAACAAAATTATGAGCAAACAGCTTCTTGTTTCAGGTTTTGTGATCGGTTCCATTGCATTTGGATATTGGTTTTACCTCATCCAATACCAGGAAATGGATGAATACCACGCAAGAAGCTTGGTGCTCTTGTTAATGGTATTCCTTCAAAACTTTCATATTTTCAATTGTAGATCAGAAAGGAAATCAACATTCAAAATTCCAATTGCTAAAAATTACTGGTTGATTGCTTTGGTGTTGGCTGCTCAGGCTTTCCATATTTCAAGTATGTATATTCCTTTCATGCAGGGTATTCTAAGGATTGAACCCATTACATTTGATGAGTGGCTAACGATACTGACATTGGCTATTCCCATCATTTTGGCGATGGAACTATTCAAGCTGATCAATAATCGGATCAACTTAAAAACCGCATAAAATTTAAAGCTTTCCACGGGGATTTCAATCCGTAGAAGGTGAAAATTCAAAACCATTAAGCATTAACTCATTATGAAATTGCGCATCTTCCCCTCTCTCCTTTTCATGTTTTTGCCTGTTCTTTTATGGGCTCAAACCCTACAATCGCCAAATGGTGAATTGAAACTTCAATTTGAAATAAAACAAGGTATTCCTTACTACCAGTTAGAATATAAAGACAAACCCGTCATCCTTCCAAGTAAACTTGGCCTGGAATTAAAAAATCAGAATTCCTTCCTTGACGGGTTTGAAATTGTTGAGGTAGACTTTGGTAGTTTTGATGAAACTTGGTATCCGGTATGGGGAGAAGAAAACAGCATTCGAAATCATTATGAAGAAATGGAGGTATCCCTGTTTCAGCCTGAAACAGCTCGAAAGCTGATTGTCCGGTTCCGTTTATTCAATGATGGCCTTGGGTTTCGATACGAATTCCCTTCCCAATCTAAACTTGCCCATTTCATTTTGAAGGAAGAGAGGACTGAATTTGCCATGGCCGGTGACCATACTGCTTTTTGGATTGCGGGGGATTATGACACCCAGGAATATGATTACACCGAATCCAAACTTTCAGAAATCCGGGGACTCATGGAAGAAGCCATTACCGGAAATATTTCCCAGACTGCTTTCTCCCCTACCGGAGTACAGACAGCTTTGATGATGAAGACCGCTGATGGTTTGTACATCAATCTTCATGAAGCTGCCTTGATCAA
>NZ_SLAP01000056.1 GCF_007126775.1 Cecembia sp.
CAATTGCCCCCCAACTTAACTTGGTACAAGGTTTTGCGATAGGTTCAGTGAGCCATTCCTTTGGGGAAGAGGCATTTCCTTTTCGGACGATGGAACGAGGCTATTGGGAGTCTGGTATAGAACTCCAAAACCTGATCAAATACCGCTCAGGATTTGGATTTCAGGGAATAGGGATTGGTGCTTATTACCGTTGGGGAGCATATGCCAATCCTACTTTTCAGGAAAATTTATTTGTGAATTTGTCTTTGAGGGTGGCTTTTTGATATAGTTAATCCCGGTTAAATGAAACTGGAGGGGATAAAAAGAAAAAAAAGGGTCATCTGGTCGCTTTTGCGCATCCCATCAAGATAGTTGTAACCGGAGCAGGTTATATTTGACCTTGATGGAAGTTTTCAATGAAATCATTTAGGTTTTTTCTATTCCTTTATAACAGAAGATGGAAGCATCAGTAAAAAAGGAAGTGCTTTAGTATAATCCAAGGTAGAGTATTCTAAGCCTAAAACTCTGATGTTTGAGTAGTAGGTTTGATGTTGGTCGTAATACATTTTTTCACTCTGTATAAACCAGGCCTTATCGCCTAATTTTTCTGCTAAAAACCATTTTTCTATTAATCTGGCACTTCTGCCGTTTCCATCATTCCAAGGATGTATTTTGACAAAAAACAAATGAATCATTGAGGCATAAAAAAAAGCTTCTTCGATAGACATTTCTGTTTTGAGTAGTAGCGTCAAATCGGTATAAAACTTTTCCATTTCTGCCTCTAATTCAAAAGGTGAGGCCGCTACATATTCAATACGGCCATCAGGAGTGGAGACATACATGTTTTGTGTGCGGTACGTTCCCTGCCTGTTTTTAGTAAGGATATTTTTGCTGAGCAATGAATGGGCTTGGGCAATGGTTTCCTTATTGAGCTCATTGACCTTTGCAAAGGTGTAGGCGTCGTACAGGTCATCTATTTTTCTAGTGTAATCTGGTGAAAACTCAATGCCGAATTTCTTGTGTTTAACGTAACTATCCAATTCTATAGCCTCTCCTTCTATTTTGCTACTGTATACGGAGGATACAGAGGTGTAAAAACTAAAGCTATCTGTTGAGATTTCGGCGTCTTTCAATGCTTCAAAAGCATGATTTAAACCTTTCGGCGCTTTTTCCAAGTACTCTGAAAGTAAATCATTGGATATAATATGTAATGTTTTGTTCATCATTTATATTGACCCTGTTATTTTTAACTTTTATCTATTTTATCGTGTAACTCACACTTCGGCCCCTACCTTGTTTTTCTATCAATCCTTTATTGATTAACCCTGATAGAATACGTTTTACGGTAGGTAATGGTATCGCCAATTTTTCAGAAATTTCGCCCGACTTGATGTTTGGGCGATTTTGGATAATCGTAAAGATTGATTTTTCCTTTGGTGAAAGTTGCGTTTCCACACCGATTTTATTCAATTTAATCAAAAGTTGAGATTGAATATTTGAGAGGCAACTCAAAAAGAAATGAATCCAAACGGTAACATTTTCTTTTGGGCGTTGTGCCTGACAACTTCTAAGAACCTGATAATATTCGTTTTTTCGGATTTCAATTTCATGTTCAAAACTCACGTATTCTATCCATTTATATCCATTTTTGAGTAATAATAGCGTTGAAATCAAGCGGCTTAACCTTCCATTTCCGTCTTGGAAAGGGTGTATACTCAAAAAATCATAAACAAAAGCAGCAATTCTAATTAAAGGGGGTATTTCTGTTTCTGAATTATACCAATTGAACAACTCCCTTATGGCATCATCTGTAGCAAACCCTGGTTCGGTTGTTTGAAATATGATTTGCCGTGTCCCGTCAGGAAATGAAGCTTCAACTGCGTTGCTATGCACTTTATAGTTCCCTTTATGCCATTGGTCTTTGACACTATATTTCATCAAACTATTATGCAAACTTTTGATTTTGCTTTCGGTAAGCTCGATGTTTTCGTAGGATTCCGAAATCAAATCCAAGACTTCAAAATAACCAACTACTTCTTGTGAATCTCTGTCGGTAAGTTTTGTTATGTCAATTTTTTGTAGTAAAACGTCTACCTCTTCATCGCTCATTTTGTTGCCTTCAATTCGGTTTGAAGCTCCAACGCTTCGCACCGTAGCAATACTTTTCAACTCTTTGAGGCTTTGTCCTTCTTTTCGTTCAATTGCTGTCCAATTTGCATCAAAGCGGTCTATTTCACTGATGAAGTTGATCAGCTTCCAATCAATATTCAGTTTAAAATTATATACGCCGTTATCCATTTTGATACGTTTTGATACGCAAAGATACGATTATGATTTGAAACCGTAAGTATATTTTGATACGATTTGATACGATTATATTTGTTTTTGATACGAAAATTGTAATTATTTTCAATTGTATTGCAGTCGAGTTCCATACACCTTGCTATTTTCAATTTTTATTGCGAAGCCTCTGTCTTCTTCAACTCTAAAGACAGCTGCAAGTCTCCAAGGTCTGAAATCAGAAGTAAACTTATGATGAATTCCTGAATTATGCTCTTCAACTCTTCTCCAAGGATTTTCGGAGTGACCTATATAGAATTTATCAAAAGTAGCAGAATGTAAAATGTAGATATAAAAGTCCATATCCTAAAAATGCAAAAAGCCCTGCATTTCTGCAAGGCTTTTGCTCCCCCTCTTGGGCTCGAACCAAGGACCCCATGATTAACAGTCATGTGCTCTAACCAGCTGAGCTAAGGAGGAATTTACTTGTTTTGTTAAACACCTTCGTCTAACGTGATGCAAACTTAGCAGGTTGATGTATTTTTTCCAAATAAGTAGATTAAAAAAAATGATTCACTGTAAGTAAAAAACCTATTTGAATTCAAAATCAGTGACTTATTTTTTCAAATCAGGCTGAGCGTTTAAACTCACCCTCCTTGGTGAGCAATTTATTGTAAATGAATGTCACACCTAAAACCATCAAACCCGCAATCACCGCCAACAAAACATTGTAATATGCTGGGGCCGATAAGGTCAGCCTGAGGAAAATCGTAGCCAAAGCAAAAGAAGAATACCGGAAAAGATTATAATATTTAGTGGTATACCTCAAGGAAAAAAGTAAAATAAATACATCTGTGAAAATAAGGAGGGTATAGAACAATTTGATGCTGTAAATGAATTGATGATTTTGATAGGCAGAAACAATGTCATATATCCCCAGCCCTACAAAGGAGATGGTAAGGTAAATGGATAATAATTTTTTGATACCAATGAAACCTTGTTGTTCCTCATGACTTCCTGTGATGCGCAAGTGTTTTTGAGCCCTGTAGAACAAACCCGTAATTAAAAAAATCAAAATTGCCCCAAAAGCATCGGAAATAATCGGCAATAATTCAAGCAGAAATTCAACCTCCCAGCTGACTTCTCCCATGTAATGCCCAAATTCCTTGAAAGCATCCCTGAGCAAGACAAGGGAAATGATTTCAAATTGTTTTCCCACGGCATCTGCAACAGATTTTGGAATCAAAAAGATCAATCCCAGCACCTCAAAAATCAATAGCACATTAAAGGCCAATTCAATAGAAAAAAAAGCACTATAATTAGCTGTAATCAGATAAATATCGAGATATGCCAATAATCCCAGGACAAGTCCAGCAAGAAAAAAAACAACAACAATATTACTGATGGATTTAGAAACAGGCCCGGTTTCCCACCGTTCTTCAAGAAAGTCAAAGGCCTTAATCTGTAACCTGAAAAATTGTTTTAACATAAAATCCCCTACTTGATAAGCATAATTTCCACAATTTACCAAAATAAAAAGGATGAAAGGTTTTCTTTGAAATAAAAATCACATTAACTTAAAGTATTCAAAAAATCATCCCCTACAATTGAATTAAGCCGCATTGAACTATGGAAAAATATACCCTTATTATCAATGGAAAAAAGGAATCATTGGAAGCCCAGCCAGAGATGCCTCTACTTTGGGTACTGCGTGATATCCTGAATCTAAAAGGAACCAAATATGGTTGTGGACAGGGGCTTTGCGGAAGTTGTACTGTCCTCTTGGACGATGTGGCGATCCGTTCCTGCGCCTATCCGATATCAGAAATAGGAGATCAAAAAATCACAACTATAGAAGGGCTTTCCCCTGAAGGAAACCATCCTGTACAAAAGGCTTGGGTAACCCATGTGGTACCTCAGTGTGGCTACTGTCAGACAGGACAGATTATGAATGCAGCAGCATTGCTGAAACGTAATTCCAATCCATCCGAAGAAGAAATCGAATCGGCAATGGCTGGAAATATCTGCCGATGCGGAACCTATAACCGTATTAAGGAAGCCATTATCACTGCTTCCAAATCCTACTGATAATTACTTTAACAACAGCGCCATGATGCCAAAATTTCCCTTTCTAAAAAACAAAGACCCTAAAAATACGAGCAAAGTATTCATTCCTTCACGCAGGGATTTTCTTAAAATAGGTTCACTTGCTACAGGCGGCCTGCTTTTGGGAGTCAATTTCCAATGTAGCGGACCCAGAGGTGAAACCATCACTTTTGCTCCAAATGTATACCTTAGTATTGGCTCCGATAACCAGGTAACCATTGTTGCCCACCGCTCAGAGATGGGGACGGGTATCAGAACATCGCTTCCTATGATTGTGGCGGATGAACTTGGAGCCGATTGGAGCAAAGTGAAAATAGTCCAAGCAGAGGGGGATGAAGAAAAATATGGGGATCAAAATACTGACGGATCTTATTCGGTTAGGATGTTTTATGAACCCATGCGTAGGGCAGGAGCAACCGCCAGGCACATGCTGCTAGCTGCTGCTGCCCAAAAATGGGGAGTAGAGATCGCGGACTGTCGTACAGAAAATGGAGAAGTAGTTCATTCAGGAGGGAAAAAAATAAAATTTGGGGATTTGGTGGAAGCCGCCAAGGATTTGGATATGCCTGATGCGGAATCGGTGGCTTTGAAGGAATTTGCCGCCTATAAATTAATCGGTAGGGATGTGCCAATTTACGATAATTTGGACTTTGCGACGGGTAAGGCAGTATTTGGTGCAGATGTGGACTTGCCTGATATGCTGGTGGCGGTCGTGAAAAGAAGCCCTGTAATTGGCGCTAAAGTATTGAAATACAATGAGCAAAAAGCACTGGCTGTGCCAGGTGTAAACCGTGTTGTTAAAATTGAAGGAGCCGGTATCCCTCCAGGTTTGGACAAAGCCCTTGAAGGTGTTGCTGTGATCGCGGACAATACCTGGGCAGCGATCAAAGGCAGAGATGCCTTGGAGATTGAATGGGATCTGGGTCCTAATGAGGCCTATGACTCGGAACAACAGTTAAAGGAGATGTTGGCCAGTACAAGTGTTAATGGCCAAGTAAGAAGAGAAAGAGGCAATTTCAATGCTGCCCGACAGCAAGGGGGACAGGTCATTGAAAGAACTTATTTGGTGCCTTTTTATGCGCATGCTACCATGGAGCCACCCGCAGCCATTGCCCATGTTCACGGGGATGGTACCTGTGAAATCTGGGCACCCACGCAGCATCCCCAGTGGGCAAGACAAGCGGTTGCCCAAGCATTAGGGATAGATTACCAAGACGTAAAAATGAATGTTACGCTGCTGGGAGGAGGATTTGGAAGAAAATCCAAGCCTGATTTTGTTGTGGAAGCAGCATTGCTGTCAAGAGCCGCAAAATTACCGGTTAGGGTACAGTGGACACGTGATGATGACCTGCACCACGACTTCTATCATGCCCAAAGTGCGCAACGTATTAGAGCAGTTTTGGATAAAAACGGAAATTTGAATGGCTGGAACCATCATACGGTTTTTCCTGCGATCGGTGCCACAGCAAATGCAGATGAACTCCACCCCTCCGATGGAGAATTGGGATTGGGCTGTATAGATTTCCCATATGAAGTGCCCCATATCAGGATTGAAACACATGAATCTAAGGCTCATACAAGGATAGGATGGTTACGTTCGGTGAGTAATATCCACCATTCTTTTGCAATCAATTGCATGTTGGATGAAGTGGCAGAAGCCAAAGGACAGGATCCAGTTGATTTCCTTTTGGGAATGCTTTCAGAAGATAAAGACCTTACTTTTGATGGAGAATTAAAAGGAGATTTTGGAAATTATGGAGAGCCTTTGGAAGCTTTTCCATGGAATACCCGAAGATTAAGAGGGGTAATTCAAAAAGTAGCCCAAGAGTCAAACTGGAAAGCGGCAGTGTCGAGTGGAAAAAAAGTGGGTTTTGCTGTTCACAAAAGCTTCCTAACTTATGTTGCCTGCGTAGTGGAAGTAGCCAATGGGGACAATGACCAACTTTTGATTCCAGAAGTGCATTATGCCGTCGACTGTGGTATTGGTGTCAATACAGACCGCATCCGTTCTCAATTTGAAGGCGGCGCTCAATTTGCAACCAGCTTGGTACTTAACTCTGCCATCACATTAAAAAACGGGAAAGTCCAGCAGAATAATTTTGATGGTTATCAGGTTATCCGTATGCCCCAGTCACCCAAAAAAATACATGTACATTTAGTGGAAAGCATGGAAAAGCCCACAGGAGTAGGGGAGCCTCCAGTACCCCCTTATATTCCTGCTTTATGTAATGCCATATATAAATTGACAGGAGAGCGAATTTACCGTTTGCCTTATAAAGCTTAAAAGACCTTTAAGTGAGCCGCGGGTTAATCGGAGGTTTTGTGTTAGAAAAAAGCCTTTGGTTGTGCCGCGGCGCACTCGAAGGTTTTTTATTTAACGATGTAACCATTCCTATGAGGCTTCACGTTTGAGATTAGAAATCCCAAACCCCATGAAACCCTGGATCAAAAATTCCCTCATCATCATCTTTTTTCTGCCGATTGTCTTGATCGGTGCGACAGTTGCTATACTTGTTTTCAAGCAAGAAGCGATTACTCAGAAAGCCATCTCGGCAGCCAATAGCCAGTTTGTTGGCAAATTGACCGTTGAAAATAGCCGGGTATCTGTCCTAAGTGACTTCCCTTATATTTCCATTGATTTGAGAGGAGTTGCCTTTTTTGAAAACAAGGCCAAGGATACCAGACCGTTTTATGAGGCAGGGCATTTATACTTAGGGTTCAATATTTGGGATATTATTGAAGGGAATTATAAAGTCAAAAGCATCAGCATCAGTGACGGCCATGCAGATTTGGTCAAATATCCCAATGGTGATATCAATATCCTCTTGGCAAAGGGTATAGAAAGTGGGACAAGGGAAGAGGAAGGAGAAATGGTTGGTTTTGAACTGGCAAAAGTGAAAATTTCTAATTTTATCATCTCCTTTGAAGACAAGTCGGATACCATGTCTTATAAGGTTGAGGTTGATGAATGGAAAAGTAGTATCCGAAAAAGAGAGGGTAATTTTGCCTTTGATTTAAAAGGAAATTTGATTTTTGACCTCTTGCGTCACGGGAAGCCCACTTTTTTTTCAGAGAAAAATATCCATATGGACCTTGATCTCAATTTTGATGTCCAACAACAAGTATTACAATTGATGCCTTCAAAGATCGGGTTGGAAGAGGCTTTATTTGCTGCCAATGGAAAAGTGGACATTCTGGAAAAAGGGGTGGAAATGGACCTGAGGTTAGAAGGTCAGAAGCCAGATTTCAATATGTTTGGGGCATTTTTGCCCAAAGGTGTAGCTGATGCACTCAATGAATATCAAAATGAAGGAGAAGTTTTTTTCAAAGGAACCGTAAGAGGTCTTTTGGCAGAGGGCAGTACACCGGCCATAGCAGTTGAGTTTGGATGTGAAAATGCCTTTTTCCAAAGGGCAGACAATAACCTAAAAGTAGATGAACTGAGGTTTTTTGGTTTTTTTACCAATGGTTCGGAAAGAAACCTCAGGACTTCTGAATTGCAGGTTCAGAATTTTAATGCCAGACCTGAACAAGGAATTTTTCAGGGGGATCTGACCATCCGTAATTTTGAAGATCCTTATGTCAAAGTGAAATTGAAAGCTGACTTGGATATGGAATTTGTAGGGGATTTTTTTCAATTGGAAAAATTTGAAGGAATCAGTGGGCAGGTTTTGCTCAGTATGGATTTTGATGAATTGGTGGACTTAGATGCCTCTGCTACAGACCTTGCCCAATTGAAGCAAAGTATACAGTCAGAGCTGGTATTGAGAAACCTCAATTTTACAGTGGCAGATTTCCCTTACCCCATTTCAAATGTCAATGCAGATGCCATTATGCAAGAAGGAGCCTTCAATTTACGGAATTTGAATTTTAGGATCAGTAATTCAGATTTCGATTTTAAGGGGCAGGTCAGTGACCTGCCGGCTATTTTCCATCGCTTCGATAAGCAAGTTAAAGTAAGTATGGAGGCCAATTCTAAGAAAATGGACCTTGCCCAACTGTTCAATAAGGAGGACAAAAAGGAAAAAATACATGAGTTCAATACCCGTTTCGTGCTGAATACAAAAGCAGCTGAGTTGTTTGATTTTCAGTACTTGCCTAAAGGGAACTTGGTCTTGGAGAAATTTCAGGCCAGGTTGGAAAATTACCCTCATAAATTCGAAAATTTTAAAGGGGAACTAACCATAGGAGAAAAGGAGCTTGCTGTGAAGAATTTTTCAGGCCAAATCGACCAATCTGATTTCAGGATGGATGCTACCGTTTACAATTACCCCAAGTGGTTTCAGGAAGAATTGGCAGGAAATTCCAGCATAGATTGGTCTTTACAGTCCTCCAAGTTGAAAGTCAATGACCTCTTGACTTACAATGGTGTCAATTACTTACCGGAATCTTGGGTAGAGGAAGTCTTTTCAGCTTTGGATTTACGTGGTAAGCTGCATCTTTATTTTGATGAGGGCTTGCATGGCATAGATTTAATACTCGATCAATTAACAGGAAGGACACAGTTGCACCCATTGAAATTGGAGCAATTTAAAGGTAAAGTCAATTGGGAAAGGGATTACTTGTCCATCAAGGATTTTGGAGGTAAAATGGGACAGTCGGAGTTTGCCTTTGATCTGGGGCTCAACCTAAACGATAGTCTTCAAACTAAGAAAGATTACTTTCATCTTAGAGCGGCTGCCCTGGATTTGGATGCCCTCTTGGGTTTTAAGGGATTTGAAGTAGATACCAACCATGCAGAGGCCTTCAATATGTTCAAAATCCCTTTCAGGGATATGGAATTTACAGCAGATATTAAGAAGTTGAATTACCATTACAATTGGTTGGAGGATGTAAAAGGCAAAGCCCGAACGACCAGTAATCACTTCCTACATTTGGACACCTTAGGGCTTAGGGTTGTTCAGGGCAGCTTGGGTATGAAGGGCTATCTCAACGGATCCAATCCAGAGGAAATTTATTTACATGCCCAAATGCGGGCTGAAAAGCTGAATATTGACAAGCTTTTGTTCAAGATTGAAAATGCAGGAAAGGATATCATGATCAATGAAAATCTTAAAGGGGAGATATCTGGTACCATCGAAGGAAGGTTTCTGGTGTATCCTGATTTGACCCCCATCATCGATCAATCTGACGCAAAGATCGCATTAACGGTCTATGATGGTAGCTTAGTGAATTTTGCTCCGTTTTTAGCACTTTCGGATTTCTTTTCAGATAGAAATTTAAACAGGGTAAGGTTTGATACCCTGACCAATACTTTTGAATTGAAGGAAGGCGTATTGCATATCCCAAGAATGAACATCAATTCTAGCCTTGGATTTTTAGAAATTGCCGGACGTCAAAGTTTAGACTTGGACATGAATTATGAGATTCGTGTTCCATTAAGCTTGGTCAGTCAGGTAGGTTTCAGGAGGTTATTCGGTAACAGGTCGAGAAATGAAATTGACCCTGAACAGGAAGATGCCATTGTGTTTAGGGATAATAACCGCAGGGTTCGTTTTCTGAACATTAATATGCAGGGAAGACCGGATGATTTTAGGGTTTCTTTGGGAAGAATGCGGTAGTTGAAAAAACAACTCTTAAAACCAATTCTGCTTTGAATCAGTGGAATTTGTTTGATGACATCACTCTCTTTTTGAGTTAATTCAATTCAAAGTGGCACAAATCCAATAAATCAGCAATGGGTATTGACAAGGTGTGTAGCACCTAGTGGAACATGGTACTGCAATGATTGTAAGTCAGTAAATAATGTATGTTTTGATCATACTTGTGAGCAATGCGGTGGAGGAGAAGGAATTGAGTAAGGCAAAATTTTTGCGATTCCCTCACGGAATCGCTAAATCATTAACTTTGGGTATAGGTTCGTTTAATTGATTTAAAAATACTTCAAATTTTATAAGTGTATTTAAATGAGGTTTCTTTTTATTTCATCTATTTTAATTTGTCTTTCATGTGTCGCTAAAGTGACAGAAGAAAGTATGAGGGATCCTACAAAAATTGACTTTGAAAATGTCAAACGTCTTGACACATTGATATCGCCCCGTGATTTAATGGAAGAAGTTGAATTCCGTGTCTTATCAACTCCTGACTCCATCAAATTAACCATTGCCCAAAAGATCATTGAGTTTAATGATAGGGTTCTCGTATTGGATAAAAAGAAGAATATAATATTCGTTTTTGACTCCCAAGGAAAATTTCTTCAATTGGTGGGGCAAAAAGGTGAGGGACCCAAGGAGTTCAATGAGGTTACAGATTTTGCAGTGAATACTCAAAACTCCAAGCTGTACATTTTTTCTAGGCCGGATTTTGCCATATTTGAATTCGATGAAAAGTTTGAATTTTCAAGAAAGATTAAGATTTCGGATTGGGCAATTCAATTTGATGTGCTTGAATCTGGTAATTTTGCACTGTATTCCTTTCTTGTTGAAGGAGATGACGAATATAATATCAGTATTTACGACATTTCGGGAAAGCTATTGGAAAAAAGAATGAAATTCCCCAGAAATGATAATTACATACCGATGGACTTTTCGGGTTTCATCCAAAAAGGTTATTATACCTATCCAAGATCATCAAAAATATTTCAAATCAATGAGGGAGAAAATTATGACTCCTTGGTTTATGAAGTGTTTTTCCCTAATAGGATTGACGAGGGAGAGATTTTCAATTATAAGAATTTCCTCAACTTTGAAAGAGAAGAACAAAAATCTAACATTTTGAATTCTTATGAGATAGGAAGCCATGACGAATTTATCTGTTATTATGATTTTAAAACGGCTACTAATAATGGCTCCACACTTGGGGTTAGGCTTAAGGGAGGAGAAACATTTGGTCATCTGAACATGAAGCATGGAGCTATGGGAAAAGGTGATGTATATGTAAAAATGTTTTTTATTGGCCCTTACAATATTCCATCATACTCAAAAAAATATGATGCGTATTATGTAATTTCTTACATAGATGCAGTTTCTATTTATTATGAGGAAATTCTTGATGATTTAAATTCAGGAAAGGTTAAAGATGCTGCATTAGTTGAAATACTAGAGAATACCTCACTTGAAGAACCCATATTAATGAAATTCAAATTGAAACCAAAGTTATGAGTTCAAGACAAGTTTATTTCTTCCTTTTTTCTCTATAGCGTAGTAGGGCGTTTCAACTTGGTATAGGTTTAACTCTGGCAAAAGCCATGATAATTTAAACAAGACAGAAATTTACGTGAGTACGCCTCAAAAAGACCCAACAGGCTGATCTTCACAATCCACATCTCCCACTACATATTTTTTCATTTTTAAAAAAGCGGAGCATATTCGCATCCCTCCGATATAGAATAAGTAGCCGTTATTCGGAAATGAGTATTTTTTTTTATATTACATATTACATTGAGAATTAAGAAAAATAAATCTGATTATGATATACTTTAGAGGTAATCAATTTATAAAAGTGATTTTTATAGAAAGATGAAATCTATTTTTGGTACTTGGCATATTTATATCAATGGTTTAGTGCAAGGAGTTGGCTTTAGGCCATTGGTTTACAAAGAAGCATTAGAATATGGCTTAAAGGGATGGGTTAAAAATGATAATGATGGTGTTCATATTGAGGTCAATACATCAAGAGAAAAGGCAGACATTTTTTATGAAAGGATTATAAAAAATCCACCTCAAAGAGCAAAAATAACGGTATCGAATATCATTCAAGTAGCAGCCAAGGATTATCGTCGATTTGAGATCATTCATGATACAATGTCTGAACATGCTAAGGTCCATTTGACTCCAGATTTTGCCACCTGTGATAATTGTAGATCCGAATTATTCACTTCGAAAAACAGAAGATATCAATATCCATTTATTACTTGCAGTGAATGTGGCCCAAGGTATTCGATCATGCATCGTCTTCCTTATGATCGGGAGAATACAAGTATGGATGTCTTTACCATGTGTCAAGTCTGCAAAAGTGAATATAGCGATCCGGCAGACAGACGGTATTTTGCGCAGACTAATTCGTGTCCATCCTGTAGTATTGGTCTTGCCTTATATAATTCCAAAAAAGAGGAATTAAGTAATGACATCACAACTTTAAAACAAATAATTTCGAAAAAATGGAGTCAAGGGGAGATAGTTGCAATTAAAGGGATTGGGGGATATCTTTTGACTTGTTGTGCATCCAATGCGACAGCCATAGCAACATTAAGAGTGCGGAAAAGAAGACCGCATAAGCCATTCGCCTTGATGTACCAAAATATTGATTTATTAGATGAATACGGTTTGTGTGAAGAAGAAGTTAAAGCCATTTCTGACCAAGTCTCACCGATTGTTCTGGTTTCGAAACCAGAAAAAAACCAGATCTCGGAGGGTATTTGCGATAGCCTTTCGAGGGTAGGTGTTATGCTGCCTTATGCACCATTATTCGAACTATTGTTGGGAGAATACAAAAAACCCATTATTGCCACCAGTGGTAATATATATAATGCTCCCATTGTTTTTCAGGATGAAAAAGCACTTAATGAATTGTTTGAAATAGCCGATTTGGTTTTAGTACACAATCGCGAAATTGTTGTTCCGCAGGATGATAGCGTTGTTGCATATACTTCATATTTCAAAAAGAGAGTTGTTTTTAGACGTTCGCGAGGTTTGGCTCCTACCTATTTCAATGATAATTTAAAATTGACTTCAAATAATACCCTTGCCATGGGAGCTTTTATGAAAAGCACCTTCACGGCATGTCATAATGGGAACATCTATATTAGCCAATATCTTGGAGATTTAGATGATTTTGATACGCAACAAAATTATATACATACCCTGAACCACCTCATGGGCCTGCTGAGGCTCAGTCCGGAAAAAATCGTTGTAGATATGCATTCGGATTTTCTCAGCACACAAGAAGGAAAAACATTGGCTTCAAGACTAGATATTCCACTATTAGAAGTCCAACACCACATGGCTCACTTTGCTGCGTTGATAGGAGAACATAATCTCATTCATACTGAAGAGAAAGTACTCGGAGTAATATGGGACGGCACAGGCATGGGAAATGATGGAAACATATGGGGCGGAGAGTTTTTCATCTACCATGACTATCAATTTGACAGGTGTAGTCATTTACCCTATTTCCATCATATAGCCAATGATAAAATGGCTAAAGAACCGAGACTTTCAGCCCTTGCGCTTGGCGCAGAAATAGAGGAAGCACTAGAATTAATTCAGTCCAAATTTACAGCTTTGGAATGGAAGATTTACACTCAAAAGTTGAAGAACAAAAAATTGGTAAAGACTTCAAGCATTGGGCGACTGTTCGATGCTGTTGCATCTGTTTTGGGTTTATCGGACATTCAGACTTATGAGGGACAGGCTGCTGGTCTTTTGCAAGTAAAAGCGGAAGAACATTTCAAAGCGTATGGTATTGATTATAACATTTCATATTGCATAAAAGAAAGGGGAAGTAAGTTCTCCGGGCCAGAACTTTTGAGACTGATAAATTCTGACTTACGTAATGAAATTGATGTTTCATGCATAGCTGCTAAATTTCATCTTACTTTAGTTCATTGGATAGATTATATCGCTACTGTGCAAAAGGTAGCAAAAATTGGCTTTAGTGGTGGTGTATTTCAGAATACCCTCTTAATTGATTTAGTTATATTTCACCTGGATGAAAGATATGAATTGCTATTTAATCAGGATTTATCCCCTAATGATGAAAACATCTCCTTTGGACAACTGATGTATGCTGAAATTGAGGCCAAAAGGCTAAAAATTTGTAACTTGTTATAAAATAATAAACTACCTGATATACCCACGAGAAAAAGTTTCACACACGGAGATGATTAAGTGGGTATTGGATCTGACCTTAAAAAATCAAATATAAACAGATGAAATATGTCAATGAATACCGGGATGAGGAGCTTGCGCAGAATTATATCAAAAAAATCAAGGACATTGTCACAAGGCATTGGAATATTATGGAAGTCTGTGGAGGGCAGACCCATAGTCTTGTCAAAAATGGTATCCTTGACCTACTTCCGAATGAGGTAAACATGATTCACGGCCCCGGTTGTCCGGTCTGTGTAACTCCCATTCACCTAATAGACAAAGCCATATATCTGGCCGAAGAAAAAGGAGTTACGCTATGCTCTTATGGCGACATGTTAAGAGTACCGGGTTCATCCAGAAGTTTATTGGATGCTAAAGCACAAGGAGCAGATGTTCGTATTTTGTATTCTCCTTTGGAAGCGGTTACACTTGCGCAGCAAAACCCTGAAAAAGAGGTCGTATTCTTTGCTGTTGGATTTGAAACTACAGCTCCTGCCAATGCCATGTCGGTGGTTCAGGCTAAGCAGATGGGAGTTAAAAACTACTCTATTCTTACCTCACATGTACTCGTTCCCCCTGCTATTGAGGCGGTCATGAATGATAAAGACAGCCTTATTCATGGTTTTTTGGCAGCAGGTCATGTATGTACCATCATGGGTGTCTCAGAATATGGGCCATTGGCTGAAAAATATAAAATCCCTATTGTGGTTACCGGGTTCGAGCCAGTAGATTTGTTGCAGGGAATTTATATGACGGTGAAGCAACTGGAGTCGGGAAAACATGTACTTGAAAACCAATATAGCAGAGTGGTACAGGCCAAAGGGAACATTAAAGCCATTGAAATGATAAATGAAGTATTCAATGTGCAAGACAGAGTATGGAGGGGTATAGGATCTATACCTGAAAGTGGCTATGAGGTAAAGGATGAATATGAAGCCTATAATGCCAATATAAAGTTTAATGTGCAGATAGTAGAGGCCGAGGAAAACAAGTCCTGCATAGCAGGACAGGTATTAAAAGGCATCAAGAAGCCATTTGAATGCCCTGAGTTTGGTAAAAAATGTAAGCCTGAATTCCCACTGGGAGCACCAATGGTAAGCTCAGAAGGGGCATGTGCAGCTTACTACCATTTCAATAGAGCAACAGAGAACATTTCAGCTTAATTTTGGTGTATATGAATCCTATAAAAATGCAGCTTTCTTGCCCTATGCCTAAAATGGATTATGACCGCATCACCCTTGGACATGGTGGAGGGGGAACATTGACCAACAAGTTATTGGAACAAGGCGTATTCGATATTTTGGGTAATGAAATTCTCGACACACACCATGATGGTGCTGTATTCCAAATGAATGGAATGATGGCCTTTTCAACCGATAGTTTTGTTGTTTCTCCAATTTTTTTTCCCGGAGGTGATATTGGAGAACTGGCCGTGAATGGAACTGTCAATGACTTAGCGATGTGCGGGGCAAAGCCTCAATATCTGTCTTTGAGTTTTATTATTGAAGAGGGCTTTTTAGTAGAAGACTTTTGGCGTATACTGTGTTCAATAAAAGATGCATGTCAAAGGGCCGGAGTAAAAATTGTAACAGGTGACACTAAGGTAGTAGAACATGGTAAAGGTGATCAAATATTCATCAATACCTCTGGAGTCGGAATTATAGAACCAAAAGCCCAAATTAGGATGGACAGGGTAAAGGTAGGGGATGTGTTAATTGTTTCTAATGTAGTTGCATCTCATGGTATAGCCATTATGTCCGTAAGAGAGGGACTAGAGTTTGAAAGTGATATTTTGAGTGATACCTGTCCATTAAACCATGTCGTGAAGGATATGATTGATGAGTTTGGCGATCATATTCACCTATTAAAAGACCCTACCAGAGGTGGAATAGCTTCTGTTCTGAATGAAATTGTTCGGGATGTTAATCTGGGTATCCATCTTAATGAAAAACAAATTCCCATTGATTCTCAAGTCAAAGGAGCTTGTGAAATTTTGGGGCTGGATCCTTTATATGTCGCAAATGAAGGTGTTTTTATAGCAATAGTAGACGCTAAATCTGCTGAGGATATAGTAAATCAGCTAAAAAAGAACGAGGAATGTGCACATGCAGCGATTATAGGCCAAATTGTAGCTGATCATCCGCGTCAGGTTATCATGAGAAGTGGTATTGGTGGCAAACGTGTGGTCAATATGCTGGTAGGGGAGCAGCTTCCAAGAATTTGTTAGTAACCCATGGACACCAAGGAAAAGATCATCTTAAGCAGTATCAAGCTATTCAATACGAATGGTATGGTGAATGTACGACTACAGCAGATTGCAGATCATGTAGGAATTAGCTTAGGAAATCTTACCTACCACTTCTATAGCAAAGAAGCCATCATGATAGGAATTGTGGACCAACTCACAAATATTCTGAACCCTTTAACCGATAAGGATAAAGAATTTCCGGGTCTGATGGATTTTGACACACAATTGGCTCGCTATTATCATATTCTAATGAGATATTCATTTTTTTTCGTAGATCTACTGGAGATAAAGCGTAACTATCCGAAGTTATATCAAAAAAGGAAGCGAATCACTGATCAAATTTTAGGGCAAATCCATCACTGGCTTAAGCAGAATGAAAAAAATGAAATTATAATAGAAGAGCCCAGAAGAGACCATTACAGAATGATCACTCATACCATTTGGATGATTATCACTTTTTACCTTACCAAACCAATAGATCATGGAAGTCCGGAAGATAGCGAAAGGGTTTTTAAGGAAATGATATGGACACAGATATTACCACATTTTACAATTGTAGGGAGATTAGAGTTTGATTTGTTAATTGAAAGGCTTTTGGACTCCTTTAACCCTGAAAATAAATCCACTGATGAAGGATAAAAAGAAAAAGACAAAAGAGAAAATATTGCATTCAGCTTTATCACTTTTTAACCAGGAAGGACTTCCAAATGTTAAATTACAGAGAATAGCAGATGATTGTAATATCAGTGTTGGTAATCTGGCCTATCATTTTCAATATAAAGAAGATCTCATGGCCAACATTGCAGGTAATGTCAACGCCGAAATATCCTCCATCGTCAATACAGAAAATCATTTTCCAATGCTAATTGATTTTGATAATCAACTTTCAAAATATCATACATTGATTAATCGGTATGCTTTTTTCTTTTTAGATGTCCTGGAGCTGGAAAGAAACTATCCTACCATACACCAACAAAGAGTGAGGTATATCAATGTCATGATCAATCAGATTTACCAATGGATTACTGAAAATGAAAAAAAAGGTATTTTTAAAGCTGAAATTCACTTAGACCAATATGCCCATACGGCACATGCTATATGGATGATAATTTCGTTCTGGCTGACTCAGAAGAGGGTACTTTTTAAGAAAGATCAAGATGAAGAAGAATTTAAAATATTAGTTTGGAATCAATTATTACCAAGTTTTACAGAATTAGGCCTAATGGAGTATGAAGCAATGATATTGCCGCAACTTCGGGATATAGAGATAGTAGTGGGTTTTTAGAATGGAGTGCCTTGATTAGGGCTTTTTGTCAGAAATCAAATCGTCGAATAGTTCATCCAGATCGCCGGTGCCTTGCAAAAAATTCAATGTCTTTTCAGCCTCTTCTTCATCTATTATGCTTACAGCAACCCCTACGTGAACCAAAACATGATCACCAATTTTAGCTTCGGGTACGAGACTGAGGTTGATGTTTTTAGTCACCCCACTGAAGGTAACTTTACCAATGAGAAAAACAGTTTCATCATTCTTTTTGATTTCTAATATTTTTCCGGGTATGGCTAAACACATGTCTTGATTAGTTTAGTGACTTTACGAATTGTTGGATAGCCTGCACAGCCTTGGAGTTTTTGTCAAAATCCATAATGGAAATACCTTTGAGGTCTGCAGCCGTGATGTTTTCGTCATAAGGAACGAATACCGCAATGGGCAGATTTATCTTGGCACAATACTCCTTGATTGCATCAGCCTCTTCTTCATTCCGCACCTTGTTGGCAATGGCGTATACTTCTTTTATACCTAGTTGTCGTGCCATTTCTGCAAATCTACCCGCAGCTTCCAAGGATCGATAATAAGGCTCTACAACCATGTACATTCTATCCACATATCTGGAAGTACCTCTTTTCATATGCTCCAATGAAGCTTCTGTGTCCACAACCATAGTAGCCTCATTTTCTGACGTCAGAGCCGAGTGAATTAATTCCCTTACAACAGTATGGGGCCCGCACATGCACCCCGTCCCTGCTTGCTCTGGCTTACCGACAATCAGAAGGGTAACATTATCAGGCGCTTCCTGCCCAAAGGTTGATAGGATCTCTTCAAAAGGCATCTTCACCCTGAAGGTCCAGCTTTTTCCATCTTCTACACGTTCGATGATATCAGTGCTGAGAGATCTGTGTGGAGGTTTGTTTTTGTCAATACCAAGTACCACGGATAGGTTAGGGTTGGGGTCACCATCGATAGCAAGCACTCTTTCTCCACTCTGTGCCAGTACTCTGCAAATCGTACCACTGATGGTGGTTTTGCCAACGCCTCCTTTTCCTGCTATTGCTATTTTCATAATTTAATTATTTACCAGTGACCATTCCATACCTTCAGGTCTTTTAAAGAAATCTTCATCCACCTGATTATTAAATGAGACATCGGAATAAACATATTCATTCATTACTTTTCCATTGCTATAGAATTTCACCCATTTGTGGCTAAAGGTGATCCCATCTACGGTTCTGTGATCTGTCCAATAAATCTCTTCGGGTCTATATGTGCCACGATCTGATTTGTTATAGTACTCAACTTTATGGATAAGTTTAGTTTCCGGATTTACCAGAAATCGCCACTTGTCCTTACCCACAGTCGGAATATAAGATATATCAAGCAATATGGGATCACTGTCCAAATCAATATTTTCAAGTGGATTCCAATCTAGTAGACCAAGAGTTGAAACGTTGTTTACTGATGGTTTTACCCCATAATCGGTTAACTTAAATGGCATGGAAAATCTGAAAAAAGCCATTTGCATATTACAATTGGGCTCGCAAAATTGAGAATCACACATCATACCTAGATCCCTTGATATACTTTCCGGGTCAGTCGGTGATGATTCCTTTGTGGCCCAAAACCCCTCATCATCCTCACTGATAATCACTTCTGTTCCTTCATTATCAATGGCTTTTACCATCAGTTTTATGCCATCATCGGTTTTTCTGAAATAAAAAGTCTCTTTTTGTTCTGAAAGCTGCTTACCGGCCATATCATATACTTTTTGGGTTCTGGTGAATTGGCCAGATTGGATATTGTTCCATGCAACCATGCCACCGGCGGCATCAACCATTTCATTGATTAATTCAACTCCGGTAGGGGAGCGAAAAACATTTTGCCATACAATGTATCCAGTAAAAGTAACGGCTGAGAGAACCAATACTAATTGGAATACTCGAATCCTTCTAATAGTAATAGGATCAGTCAAATCTTTTAATTCAAGATCAAATAAGTATGGGATTTTTATTTTCTCATCCTTTTGATACTGGCCAATCTGCTCATTTTTACCTTTTATCTCTTTCATAGTGTGAATAATTTAAGAAGCTGTTTCTGTAATATTTGGGTTAAATGCTAACCATTTATTCAATTCCTTTATAGCCACTGGTATAGCAGAAGTCACTTCTTTACTCATCCCAATGTCAAAGCCATCATGTTTGGCAGATTGACATCCAAGTATATACACCTTTTCAGGGAGTACATTAAGTGCTTTTGCCAGCATCATTGCTCTTGTTGGATTAGTATAATGCATATCTGCCAGGAATTCACGTTTTTGATCTAAAGGCATTTGCTCTATATCACTGAGTTTTTCAACCTCTTCTATAGAAATTGTCCCCGGTTTTCTTTTATAGTCCACAGCATCAACTAAGATGAGCATACTGTAACCAGTATATAGCTCCTGTACCAAATGAATACCGGCTATACCAACTTCCATGGTATTGATTTGATCGCATTTGGGCATGCTTTTCACCCAAGCCCTTACAAACTCAATTCCAAAGGCATCATCTTCCCGCAATTCATTGCCCACCCCTGCGATCAATATTTTTTCAGAGCTATTCACCGTAGTTTAAATATACTTTCATTTACTGCTACATCAAATTTCATCTCTTCATACTCATATATCGTTCTCAGCATCACAAGTTCCTTTTTTTCGTTCGATATATACCTATTTCTCTTTTTGTGAATTCTCAATCCATCGACCTCTTGAAATCCTTCATAAATGTTAATAGTATATCCTTTACCGTGATCCAGATAATTACCTACTAAGTCATAAGTATCCACATCAAAAAGATACCACCACAGATGCATACCTCCCGTGCTGCCTGCCCCTTTGTCATATTCTACTTTTACGGAGTGTACAGGGCGATCAAGAATTAATGTATCTATGCCTTCATAGGTCAAACTCACTCCTGCATCAGTAAGCTTAAATGGCATACTGATGACATAATGTGATCCAAAGGAAGTGTCCCAGGCATCATCTTTTGACTTATCATCAGTCAGTTCTATGCCATTTTTATACTTTTTAGCATGCATACCATCATTGATTATTTGCAAACTATCGTTTCCAATATTCCATGCTATTTGACCTTTAAATCCGTTTTTCAACTCATATATATGAAACTGCTTTTCAGTGCTTTCCACTGCACCTGAGCTATCCAGATGGGTGATTTGCTTATAATAACTTAGATTATCCTTACTTACCCAGTTTTCCCATCCACCGGCCCTTTCAATGGCCTTTCGAATAATTTGGCCACCTTCATTATCCGGTAAACTTTTTAAGCGATCTATCGCTTCTTGCTTATTGGGTTGACAACTCAATATTCCGATCATCACAAAAGCTATGTATAGGAACCTGATCATGTTAGCAGTATTCGATTTCAATTTTCAACAATCCATTTTCATCTATCTCCGTTTGAAAAACATCCAATTTCTTGTCAGCCCCATTTAAAGATTCACCTGTTTTTAGATCGTATTTGCATCCATGCCAGGGACAGATCAGGTAGTGCCCTTCCAAGGTGCCTTTATCCATAGGCAGAATAGACCCATCACATTGATTTGAAAAAGCATATACATCTGAACCTAGTCTTGAAATTAAAAAATTAACTTTTTCGAAATTTTTAGCATACAACTTTCGATCCTCATATTCGCTAAAATGACCCATTTCTAACCATGTTTTATGCTTAATAGGAGTTAGAACTTTGATTTGATCTTCAGGAATAAAGGCTATTACTTCATTTTTATCTAAAGGGGATTCATCAACTGATATATCATAAAGAGCACACAGCTTTTGTACAGTTTCGTCCCGAAGCAACTCATTCTTCAATACCTCATTTTTATTAAGAAGCTTTATTATTCTATTCAATGGCTCCCTGTGAATATAATCAAAATACTGCAAGATATTGTAAAGTAGAACTTTTTGATCGACATCAGTCATTTGCTCAGCATCCATCATGAGCTTATTGAGCATGTCTAGTGCCTCATTGTATTCTTCGTTATCGAATAGTACTTTTTTCATGGATTTAATGCGCCGTAGCACAATTATGTACACAGTTATCAAGTTTGTGACCATCAGGCCCATAGCAAAACTCACAATCAGGTCCGCATTCACCATGCCCCGCCTTTTGATAGCCCTGAAAGGCATCTGCGAATCTACGACCGGCTTCCTTCTTTGTTTCAGTTGAAAGCTGGATTTCGGTATTTTTATTGATTTCAGGTGAGGAGGCAAGGAGCACATCTTCATCTACCAATTTTGAAATCTGATAAAGCAGGTTTGCTTCATTGGTATTGAGTAGTGCTAATACCTGTGCTATTTTAACTTTATTTCCAAGTCCCTCACCATCCATCCAGTATAGGACTTGTAATATTTCATCCTTCCAAAATAATGACCTCAGTGAAGATTTTTCTATTTCTTCCATTGATACAAATTTTTAGTCTGTGACAATTTTATTGGTAAATAAAGTGTCCCCTTGGAGATACTTTATATCTATGCCATCATCCATGCCTGTCACTACAAGTTTTTTTATAGTTGAAATAACATCCGGTATGCAAGATTCCATACTTTCAGTCCATTTTTCACCTGCCACTTCTGGTCCTGGTTCCACATCCACGAGATATACTTCGTCTTTCCAGATTTTAAAGTATTCTCCAATTACCAAAAGATTTTCAACGGATATAACCCCTGTGGCAGCATCTCCTACACAAGCTTGAATCTGTTCTTCATCTGGCAGCTTACCGAGCCAGCGAAACACATCAATTTGACCTATTTTTCTACCTTTTCGCTCAATAGCGCACAGTATGATCACTTTTTCAAAAGGTGGAGATTCGGCCTCCATCATCTGGACAACTGCAACTGGCCCCCAATTTAATTCATCCACCTTTACATGGTCTGGCCATGACATCTTGGTAAGATGATGATACATCATCGGAGGCATTGAATGGTTGCCAAGGATGTGGTATCCTACAGTTCCAATTAATGTTTTTTTATTCAATTCCACATGCACATGTTGTTACTTCACGGGTCACTACATGATTTGTATCCTTAGCCATGATATGAGTTGTACATGGCATACAAGGATCAAAACTTCTTATAGCTCTAAGAATATCAATACCCTTGTAGTCTTCAGGTGTATCGAATTTTTCAAGAATGGGGGTGTTCATTACTGCTTCTTCATAGGGTCCTGGTGCGCCCCATGGTGTTCTTGGTGCTGCATTCAATGTGGACGGTGTTAAAATCTGATAGTTTTGGATCAAGCCGTTTTCCACAATCAAATGATGGGTCAGAAATCCACGGCCGGCGCCCCAAGCGCCAAATCCTTTGTACAATCCTTTCTTTGGTATTTCGAAAGGTGTACTTACCGCAGTTTCTCCATTCCTGATAAGCTGCTGTGCAATTTCCCAATTCTCCAATGCAACCATAGCAGAATAGGGTATGCAATATGCTCTTGCCCTATTACGCTCAAAAGCATTCCAATGTGTTGGTATTTTCCACTCTAAATCAGCAGCTGGAAGGTTATATTTTGGAACATGGATTTTCATACTATGTCCTGTATTTTCAAGATATTTACTTTCAGGGGCTTTTTGAGCTTTGGCGGTAAGATACATTCTTGAATATGCGCCAGCTTCCATTGGCAACCGATCCCAGGTTGGGCAGGTATCCCAGCTGTATCTGTCTCTCCAACTCTGTTTCCCGGGCTTGGGAATAGTATCTTTATTCCATGGATGATTAGGGCTTAGAGGTAGCCCTTTGTCATCGGTTTTAAATTTATGCTCTTGCCATTTTTCATAGTAGGAATGCTCCACAAATTCTTCCAAGCCGGCGTTAAGTTCACTTAGCTTTGTGGTTACCACTTCCCCATCTACCAATATGCCCGGCGTAGACCATCTTGCTTCGCCCCATTTGTCACAATTTTCAAATGATGCATCATAAAAATCGGGTCGATCCCATACGCCTGTATCAGCCATAGTGGCCGGTCTTACACCACACTGTTGGTACCTTTCATCTTGCTCATAAAAGAAGTCAAAGACATCATCCCATATACCAGTGGTTTTCTTGCCATAGTCAAAAAACTTGATCAATCTCGTATACACTTCATTGAGAGTGGTCATCGTAACAGTCACAGAAATTCCACCTGGCACCACCGATTGGGGGTGAGGATATTTTCCGCCGATCTGTACGTAAGCTTCCCTGGCAACCCTCGTCATGGATAGTGCTTCAAGATATAATTTTCCTTTGAGAGGATTTAAATCTTTCATGATATCCAATATGGTATCATAGCCATGAACATCTTTGTTTTTACATTTTGATGATGCTGCTTTGGAGATCAATTCAGGGTTGGTAGCTGCAACCAACTCTTCTGAATAATCAGGGCCGGCCAACAAGAACAGATGCAATGGGTGATCATATAAATATTCTATCGCCAAAAGAATATTACGCATCACAACTCCCAATGGCGGTGGCTTTATGCCAAGAGCCATTTCTATCGCCAATGCTGAAGTAGTAGCATGAACACCACCACATACTCCGCACGCTCGACTGCTGATATAGGCTGCATCGCGTGGATCTCTACCCTTCAGGATAATTTCATAGCCTCTGAAGAGTGTAGCCATAGAGTTCGTTGAAAGCACTTTTTTTTCTTTTAAATCGACCACACTATGAAAGGCCAGTGCACCTGCTACCCTTGTGACTGGGTCATAATCCACATTTTTGATAAAGCCGTTTTTCTCCATAAGACTATGGAGTTTGTCCTGCTCTTGCCCAAGATCGACAACCTTATATTCATAAGGATTAGCAATGTCCTCTTTCAAGTAGGCGTTTCCTTGATCATCAAATGCGATTGGTAAATTTTTAAAACACATATGCTGTTATTTTTATCTATGGTTATTTTCTTAATTTAAGATAGGTTTCAAACTAACTTGAAAACCTTGGCTATGCCCACTAAGTGTTTATCTACAGAAGACAATCCTCCATGGAGCTGCAATAAAGCGCCATTTATTACATCTAATTTATTAGGTAAAGGACCCGTGTTATCCACAATTTTTTGAAGACCACCGGCCAGTTGTTTCAAGTGCGTTCCTGCCCTTCTCAAGGCAGCTATAATGAGTAACAGATAGATGACCAGTACCAATACCACCAAACCTACTATGATCATTGTTGCTATATATAATGTATATGCCGTCATATTTAATTTTGTTTTAATGCTCTTTCAGATACTGCTTCTTTAATGGTTTTGGCATTATTATCAATTTCGCCTGCCACTTTTAAAATACCCGAGGCTACACTAATTGTATTATCTAATTCACTCACATAACCTGTATTTTCGGATATGCCAATGCCCGCTTCCTTCATTTCTTTGAAATACCTTTCTATGTTTCTGCTGGCTTCCCAGGTGCTGTGCAATAGTCGCACGATAAAAGGAAGCAGTAAAACGGTAACGGCCAATAATATGGCCCATAGTATGAGAATAATATTAGTCATATTACTATATTTTTTGTTCAACTACAGCCTTAATGGTTCCTTCTAAATTTTTATTAACTTCTACCAATCCGATGGAAGTTTTACTCAAGGCTTTGTTCAGTTTGGATACTTCAGTGGGTAGGTGCCCTGTTTCAGTTTCTATGGCCCTTAAGCCTAATCTGAGTTTTGCCAGATAACTATCGCCAACTCCTCCAATATGATTGAGCAGTTTGATTATGCCAATGAGGTATATGACAAGAACTGCGACAAACAGAACCACGGCGACTATAGTACAAATCATTAAAATGATATCCATAATATACTTATTTATGATGATTTAAAACACAAGCCGGGCATCCCGGACATCCATCAGCATGATCCTTGATGGTAGCTGATCCACCTATGATTTTAACTGCAGAATCATAAATTTTGCCTACTACTTTATTGGTGACGGACAGAAAAAGAGGGATCTGAATGGTGTTGTTTGCCGTAAGCTTACCTTGAGTCCATATTTTACCCGCAACTACATCTATTTTTCCGGCGGTAGTTTTTATCTTATGTAAAAGGAAGGCCACCACCCCAATCACCACTACACCAATAATTAAAGAGATAATCCATAAAATCTGATATGCTTCCATCGGCTTTTATTTATTTGTCTGAGGTAATGATTCCGCAACCAAACCCGCGTGAGAGTCAATTGCTTCGGCTTCTTCCAAGATATTTACAGCCACCTCATTGGTTTTCTGTAGTGCCCATATGCTATTCGTGTTTTCTTTAATTTTCACGACCAAATCCAAGGCTACTGAGGCGAGTAGAAGAATCCTTCTTGCGGCTAACCATACAAGTATCAGTAGAACTGCGGCTGCCAAAATGATTACCACGGCTATGCCTAATCCTATAAAGTAGTTGCTGTAAAGTGTTGATTCATCCATAGTTCTTTTATTTAGACCCTGGTTTAGGGCTATTTCTGAATTGCATTTTTTGGTAGGCAAAGTGTGCTATTTTCTTTATGATTCCTGGTTCAGGTACATGTCCCCAACCCGAAGGAACATGTCCTTCTTTATCCCATTTTGCCGTTCGATTTTGAAATTCCTGTGTCATCTCTCTGAGGTTGCTTATAATGGAACCATGAATTTTTGACATCGAAGATGATACAAAAGTACCCGGAGGTGTCGCATAAAAAGGTGCAAAACTATCTGGGAAGCCTGGCATGGTGCAACCAATGCATGGTGCTCCAATATTCATGCATCCTCCCTGACCGTTCATGGCTCCTCTTTTATTGATATTGCACTGAACAACCGGACCCCAGCAACCTACTTCTACCAAGCATTCTTTGTCACCATATTCTTCAGCAAATTTTCCCTCCTCATAAAATCCAGCTCTTGTACATCCTCGATGTACTGTCTCTCCAAATAACCAGGAAGGACGCCCTAACTCATCAAATTCCGGTAAAGGGCCTATACCATGCAGGAATAGCAGTACCGCAGCAATTGTCTCTGTAATATTGTCTCCTTGGGGGGCACAACCTGGTAAATTTACGACAGGCAAGCCCAGGGCACTGCGATAATCCTTGCCCAAAAAATCCATTACCCCTGCTGCATCTGTAGGGTTACCAGCTGCCGCTGGTACTCCTCCCCAAGTAGCACATGTACCCACAGCTATTACAGCTGCAGCATATTGGCTCATTCTTGATACCCAGCTGGATGAGGGTATTGGTTGAGGATCTCCATTTTCATCTTCATCCACTCCCAGACCTGACCAGTAGCCTCCTGTTGAAGCGGCAATTCGTTCATCCATTATCGATCCTTCACAGATCACCACAAAGGGGGCTCCTAGCTCACCTTTAGCAGCTAACCTAAATGGACGCATAAATTCTTCCCCAGCACTAACAGAAAGAACAGGATGATGTAATACTACTTTTGGCATTCCGGGCAACACTCCCCTGAGTAGATCTTCTACAGAAGGTGAACTAGCTCCCACTGCTGCAATAGAACAGCCATCGCAACTTCCTCCTGCTATCCAGAAGGCATGAACCTCATCGATGTGATCTGAACCTAAGGAAGCAAATTTATTATTCAGTGCTATCATAATACTTTTAAATCTACAATCAATAAAATATGGTCGTTTTTCAAATCTATAAAATTAAAATTCAATAAAATGCTATCATTTAGAATAATAGGGTTGAATATTTAGGAAATATTTCCTAAATTCTAATTTCCACAATAAATTAATTCATCTAGAATATTTGATACGTTTGTTTTAGAAAATGCTTTCTAATTAAAATAAAAAGGTATGAAACGATCATATATTCTGATTGTGTTTTTTTCTGTTTTAGCGCACACG
>NZ_SLAP01000238.1 GCF_007126775.1 Cecembia sp.
CAAGTCCCAGTGGTAAAGTGTGGCGTAGGGCGTAATTTCATTGGCCAATAATTCGTATTATCATATAGGGTATATCCATGATAAATATTCGTTTTTTAACAGAAATTCCTTTTATGCCGGTTACGGGAAAAGAGTAAATTTAGGTGAAAATAGTTCCGTGACTTTTGGCGGGAATTTCACCTTACATACAGATTTGATTTCCTGGTCTGATTTCATGTTGCCTCACAATGAGACAGGAGGATCATTGAGACTTTCTCCCGATATAGACTTTGGAACTCAGTTTCAATGGAAAGGATTTAAATTAGGAGCATCCCTTAAAAATTTGATAGGGCTTTCTCAAAAACACAAAGAAAAGTCAGTAATTCGAACCCAAAGAGTTGTTGTTTTGAATACTTCATATGAATTTTTAATTGCAGAAAGGATAACTATTGCCCCTTATTTTCTATTGTTTCAAGAATTAAAAACAGACCTTGATGCTGGATTATTTTTAAGTTTTGATAATAAAATCAACGCCTCCTATCTGATTAGAATTACTGAGTTGAGAAGTGTTTTGACCTTAGAGTCAAGAGTTTTTGAAGGATTTTCCTTAGGTGCAAGCTATGACACCTCTCCTTTATTCCCAGACAATAACTTTGATATTTTTGTTCGCCGATTTTTTTAAATCGCTAATTGTCCATATTCCTTCAACTAAACAGGAAAGACAATTAACCTAAAGTGGCCAAAAGAAAAGAATCAAAGGAGTACCGATAAGAACGATCAGCACTTCCAAAGGTGCACCTAGCCTTAGGTAATCTGTAAATGCATAGCCTCCAGGTCCCATGACCAATGCATTGCTTTGGTGACCAATAGGGGTGAGGAATGCGCATGATCCACCCACCGCCACTGCCATCAAAAAGGGATCTGCATTTACTCCTAATCCGGAAGCAACACTCATGGCTATAGGGGCCATCAAAACTACAGTGGCTGCATTGTTGATGATGTCAGATAAAAACATGGTCACAACCAATACTAGCCCCAATAAAAACCAGGGAGGGAAATTTTCCTGAAGTTGTAAGATTTTTTCAGCAATCCAACTGGCTCCTCCAGAGGTCTCTAGTGCAGTACCCAAGGGCAAAAATGCACCCAAAAGAATGATCACGGGCCAATCTATCGAAGTATACAACTCCCTTAAGGGAATAATTTTAAAAAGTACAGTCAGGATAGCTGCCAGTGTAAAAGCAAGTTCTACTGGCAAAAATCCGGAAACGATAAGGAATAATGAAAGCCCAAAAATGCTTAATGTGAGTAGGATTTTTTTTGGTTGGCCCAAATTGATCCCCCTATCGGCCAATGGCAGACAGCCCAAATTGTCCAATGCCTCATCGATTTTATCATTTTCCCCCTGTACTAAAAGCACATCTCCTTCCTGGAAACTGACCTGATCTATTCTTTTCCTTATTTTCTGATTTCTCCGTGAAATAGCCAATAAATTCATCCCATAACGGTAACTCAGGTTCATTGAGGAGGCCGTTCTGCCAACAATTTTGGAATTGCCCATTACTACGGCCTCAGTGAGAATAATGTCTTCTGAATTCTTAATCTTAGGAGCGTCCTTCTCCTTTCCTGCAAGCTTGGTGTTAGAGGCATCAATGAATTCCTGAATATCTGTTGGATCTCCCTGTATTGTGATGATATCATTTTCTTTAAAAATAAATTTCCTACCAGGAGCAAAAGTCATCTGAGATGCCCTGATTGTGTTGAGAACTTGAATATTTCCCTTGGTAAACTCCATGATGGCGCTTCTTGGCTCTTCTTTTAACTTTGAGTCTTTCGTGACGACTACTTCTGTGATATAATCCTCAATGTTGAATTTGCCATTTCCCTCTCCTTCCGGTAGACGTTTTGGAACAAGTCTCCAACCCCCAAGAATAATGAACAATAAACCTATGAAGGTAAGGCCTAAACCTACTGGGGAAAAGTCAAACATAGAAAATTCACCTCCTGAATGGCTGGAACGGAATGTAGAAATGATGATATTGGGAGGTGTCCCAATTAATGTAGTCATTCCACCCAAAAGGGAAGCAAATGCTATGGGCATCAGGTAAGAAGAAGGGGAATGTCCACTTTTGTTGGCAATGTGTATGACCAATGGAATGGTCATGGCCAAAGCACCTACATTGTTCATAAAAGCAGAAGCCAAGCTTACCATTAGGCAGAGAAGTGCGAGCTGAAGGCTGAAACTCAATTCTTTTTCCATCATCCATTTGGCAATCCATTCTATCAGTCCGGACTTGGAAAGCCCATGACTTACCACCAAAATCATGGCCACAGTAATGACAGCAGGATGGGAGAATCCTAAGAAAGCCTCATTTGCAGGAACCAGGCCAGAGATTACCAATAAAAGCAAACAAATTATCGCAACCAGGTCATAGCGGAGTTTGCCCCAGGCAAAAAGACCGATGGCAAGCAATAAAATACCGAATACGATTTCTTTTTCCATTTTTAGAAGGGTTTATCCCAAAGCGGTATCCAATACCATCATCAAAGCAAACCCCAGCATGAATCCCAATACCGCCAGGTCTGTATATTTGTCCCGCTGTGTTTCCGGAATTACTTCCTCTACTACAACATAAATCATAGCACCTGCAGCAAAGGAAAGTGCATAAGGAAGAATATTGGTCATATATACAACAGCAAGGGCTCCAATAACGCCAGCTATGGGCTCCACAGTGGCAGACAGCTGTCCAAACCAAAAACTTTTGAACCGGGAAGCTCCACTTCTTCTAATTGGAATGGATACAGCCATGCCTTCCGGGAAATTTTGAATACCAATCCCAATAGTCAATGCAATAGCAGCAGCTAAACTGGTGCCATCCAATTCCATTGCCGCCTTTCCAAACAATATCCCAATGGCCAATCCTTCCGGAATATTATGCAAAGTGATTGCCAAAAGCAATAATGTGGATTTCTTCCAACCCGTTTGAATACCCTCTGTTTCTGATTTCCCAAAATTGATATGTAAATGCGGCAAAAACCGGTCAATTACAAAAATAAATAAGCCTCCTAATAAAAATCCTGCTGCAATGGGCATCCAAAAAAAGTCCTCGTACAAATCTTTGGCGTAGTCTAGGCTGGGTGCCAACAAAGACCAAAAGGAAGCAGCCATCATTATACCACCTGTAAATCCCAACATGGTATCAAAAACTGCCCTGTTGATCCTTTTGAAAAAAAAGACTACAGATGCACCCAAAGCAGTCATCAACCAAGTAAAAAGGGTAGCTATCAATGCCGATTTGACTGGGCCCAAGGTTACCGCTAAATCTTGTAAATAATCTATCATAAATAGGAAGTGACAAATGTAAATATCTGATAATTTACGTGCACTTCACATGATATTCGAAAAAAACTGAATTTAAGACTATTCTCCTGCTTTGATGTAAATCCAGCCTTGTTCTTGTTTGATTACCAATTCTAAGATTCCTGATTGTACAAATCCTGACCATTCATAAAATGCTTCTTTTTTCAGCTTTCTCTGCTTTAAAGTATTTTCACAAACGGTAAACCTTATACCATCATCTTGTAAGGCAAGCAGTTCACTGAAAAATGGGTTGGAATTTTCCTTCAATAGGTCAACACCCATCCCATGGGTAATTACTTCAATTTGCGCGTTGGGTGCGGCCTTAAGGATGTTTTCAAGCTGACGGATAAACTTCCTATGAGTAAGGCTGTCGGCAGTGGTCAATTGAAAAATAATTTTATGGTTTTTAGTTGAAACTACCTGAGCCTGAAGTTGGTAGCTTATAAAAAATGAAATAAAGAATAGAAATATTTTATATATCATCATGTTATTATTAAGTTATAGTTAATGCTTCCATTTGCCAGCGATTTAAGAAAAACAACATATAGCATTCATTGTGGTATTAAGACAAAAGAAGGCTCTTATTTTGATTTTTTATACTTCAATTCATGCCAATCCAAATTGAAAGGTAAATTCAAACCATTCTTTTATTTGAAATATATGGGGTAAACCAATCTCATTGAGTGACTAGAATCACTCATCAAAAAAATTACCTTTTAAATTTTCCCCTTGTTTAGTTTGGTATCCCCAGTAATGATTCAAAAGGATAACATTTCTTTAGTTCATCTGGATTCAGCCTTCAGAAGTTTGGATCAAAATTGGATAGGACATCAAGATTTAGAAATTTGCTGTCAATGCCATAATAAAGTTTCTTCCAGGAGCTGCTACACCCGAACTGTATGTACGGAACCTGACATCGGTAATGTTTTCCAAGCCGGTAGAGAAGCTAAAGAATTGATTGATTTTGTAATTTGCTTTGAGGTTAATTGTTGCCCAGGAGGGGCTGAAGGGATTTCCGTTTTCATCTATGGCATACAATTCAGGCTTCCCACGTTCCTCTAAAGGAAGCTGCTCAAAACTAAAGCTACCAGCGTATTCACTGAATAATTGCACCCTTAGATTCCGGTTTTTGTATTCCAATCTACTGACACCGAAAGTTGGAGGGGCATGTCTTGAGGGACTCCTTTGTCCATCATCGGTTTCTTCTTTTCCTTTCTGTATATTTAATTTTGAAGAGAAAGTCCAGTACCTGTTGAATTTGATCTCCAAAGCTGCTTGCATCCCCACAATTTCTACAAAAGCGGCATTTTGAAGAGAAAGCACCCTGCTTAATTCCCCGTCATACAAAATACTATCCTGCCCATTCAATGTGGATTCCCTACGGACAAGCGCATTGTTCAGCCTGGTATAGTATACGGTAACATCAATCAATACGGATTCAGAGATGATTTTACCAGCATTTAGTTCCAAGTTGTAAGCATATTCCGCATTCAATTCCGGATTGGGAACCATGACCGCTCCGGGTTCGGAATCAAATACTTTCCCTATATCATCTACATTCGGAGCCCTAAACCCTGTGGAAGCATTGGCGTGAATAATCCAGCTTTCAGAAGGGGTGAATACCCAGCCTAAGCTTGTATTGAGGGCACCTTCATTATTTGTACTTTCTTCAAATGGGAGTGGGTAAAATTCCAAATTTTGACGGAAGTCTGCATCAAGGGTAAAGCGGCTGTACCGAAGTCCAGCTTGGAAAAGTGACTTTGGAGAAATTCGTTGTTGATAAGTGGCATATAAAGCCTGCGAATTCCAGCTTGCATTGGGGTAGCGGGAAGCTGCCCTGCTTATACTGCCATCCAATATGTTTTGGTCAAATCCTGTAGAGCGTACCTCGTTGATAACAGCTTCTGCACCATAAAATAACTTGACGTCTTTTTCATTCCAAGCTTTGAAAAAATCGAGATTAATAGAATAAGCATCAACTTTTTCTTCGCGTGTCCTTCTCAAGGGATCATTGAAATTCCTATCGATCCTACTTTCCTCAAACCTTTGCTTTGCCAAACTTAAGGTCATTTGGTCGTAGATCTCAGAATTGCCTTGGTGATTAATCTTGATGTGGTTCATCATCCACTTCTGCGGGCCATACAACCATTCTGCCGAACGGGGCAAGCCATTGGGACGGAACCGGATCAAGCGGTCAAATCTTGGGAAGTCAGAAGTCTCAGAATAATGAAAAGCATATTGGAAATCCCAGTTTTCATTTGGCGTATAACGCAATTTTTGCATGAGATTGAATTGCTCATATCCGGTCGGTACCTGAATACGGGGATTCGGGTTGAGAATGAGCTCATCTCTGTCATTATTTCTTACCACGTAAGTGGGGCTAAGAAATTCATCCGGACCTCTTCTACCCATTCTTAAATCTCCAAAGTTATAGCGGGAAAAACTACTTACTCCTGCCCATTTTTCTCCTCCGTATTTTAAATGGGCATGACCGGTTGTTTCATTATTGGCGGAGTTGCCTCTTAAGGTCACACTGCCTGTGATGTTTTCCTTTCCTTGTTCGACCAATTCTGCCTGTAGTGTCTGAAAACTCATCACTGCACCGATAGCGTCTGAGCCATAGATAATTGATCCCGGACCAAAAAACACCTCGGTACTTTCCGTAGCAAAAGGATCTAGTGAGATCACATTGTGGAGATTGCCACTTCTAAATATAGCCGTGTTCATCCTTACGCCATCAATGGTGTAAAGCAGCCTGTTGGTAGAAAAACCCCTGATCATAGGACTTCCTCCCCCTTGTTGGCTTTTTTGAATGAAGACATCTCCGGAAATCCCCAAAAGGTCTGCTGCTGTTTGGGGATTGAGCAGCTCCCTGTCTTCTTTGGAAATGCTAGTGATTTTAGATGGCACTTCTTGTCTGCTTTGACTCCATCGGGTGGCTGAGACAACAGTTTGCTCCAAAAAAACCATACTGGGGGAAAGCAATACAGTAAAATCTGAATGCATGATCTCCTCCCTTTTTTTGATTTTGGATTTGTACCCATAGAGCCTAAATTCAAGTGCATCAAAATCTCCAAAAGCGGCAAGAGACACTGCTCCATTTATGTCTGAAATTTCGGTATGACCGGAAGTCTGATCAAATACAGTGACAAAGGCTAAAGGCGCTTTACTTTCCACGTCCAAGATGGTCAGCTTTTGGGAAAAAGCTATCTGTTGATGTGTAAAGAATATTAGGAAAATGAGCCCTCTCATGGAAATTTAACTGAAGCAAACGCAATTAAGTAAAAAAATCCGAAGCGTAAATTGCCTTTTATACTGTCGGGAAAAAGCCCTGAAAATAGACATCCCATGACCAAATGGACATGGGATGAACTAAAATAGCGCTGGGTGCTATGATAATAGTATTAGTGGCTAAGCTTTCCCTCTTAGCATCAGGTTCCAATACATGAAAGGCAGACCATATTTTTTTAGGAGCCACATGGAAAACTGCTCTTTAGTAGTATCCACAAATTTGGAAATTAGTGGATCACTATCTCTTACATTATTATACTTAAACTCTGCGAGAACCATTTTGCCATATCCTGTCACCAAAGGGCAAGAGGAATAACCTTCATAGATAGGATTATCCAATTTATTTTCCTTTATAAGGTGCAAAATGTTTCCTACGACTACCGGTGCCTGCTTTCTTATTGCAGCTCCGGTCTTTGCTGTTGGCAAGGCGACCACATCCCCCAATCCAAATACATTTGGATATTTATTGTGCTGTAAAGTATTGATATCTACTCCCACCCAGCCCTTGTTTGGGCCTTCCTGTAAAGCGAGAGGAGAATCCCTGATAAAATCCGGAGCTCTCTGGGGAGGTGCCAGATGTAACATGTCATATTTCATTTTGATGTCGGACTCTCCAACTATATCCTCCCCGATTTTATTGTCCACTACCATGGCACAGTTTTGTAAATGACTGTTCATAAAACGGAAGGTAATTTCTTTTTTTTCTGCATCAATCTTGATTGGGGCATAATAAGTTTTAAATATGATATCCCGATCAATGATGATTTTATTTAAGGTTTTGGCAATTTCCTTAACCCCAAAAATGACAGTTCCAGGAGTCGCAAAAATCACATTACTTTCATTTCTTAGGCCTTTTTTTCTTAAAAAATGCTCTGATAGATACATGATCTTTTGAGGTGCACCACCACATTTAATGGGAGTATTGGCCTGTGTAAATACGGCATTCCCCCCTTTAAAAGTACTCAACATCTTCCAGAACTTCTTGGGGTCAGTATAAACACTCCCCACAGCATCGGTCTTCATGGCTTCCTCCAATCCAGGAAGCAAGCTGTAATCCATTACCAAACCGGGAGAAACGACTAGATAATCATAGGTCAAATTTCCAGATGACTTGGTAAGCACCTGATTTTTTTCAGGATCAAAACCTGTTGCATAGTCTTTGATCCATTCTACACCTTTGGGAATAAAATCCGCTTCTTTTCTTTTGGTTTTTTCGTAATCAAAAGTACCCGCCCCCACTAAGGTCCAAGCAGGCTGGTAAAAGTGGTTTTCAGAGGGTTCAACCAAACCAATGCTAAGGGATTTGTTTTTTCTTCTGAGTTGGGCAGCTACAGTAATTCCTCCTGTCCCCCCTCCAATGATCAATACTTCAAAGTGGCTCATGGGTATAATTGTTTAATGTATTCAATTTTAAAAATAGAAGTTAAAATCAGTAAAAACGGTGATTTACATCACACAAAAAAATCCCGGGGGATTCCCGGGATTTTCAACATTTTTATATTAAACAATCAGTTTTCATTAGGCTTTTCCAACTCAATATTAAAGTCTATCATTTCAGGAGATATTTCCAATAAACCTGGCGCATCGTCTGAAGATACAACACCCCGTTCTACCAATTCTGCAACCATATCCATTTGACGGCTCATATCCAGTCTGTCTTTATGGGCCTGCTGAAATTGATCCAGTAAATCATCATCGGAAATATGGGCATACCTTGACCTTCTTACCTCTTTTATTTTATTTTTTTTATCCTCAAGGAGGTCCAGCTTTCTTTGCTGTAATTTGGCCTCCATGGATTTTAGAAAATCCTCAGATAAAGCACTTTCGTAAAAAGGCGCCTCTTCCACCGCGATCTTTTCGGTAGTTCCATCCGTATGGACGATAGTGATTTCACCTTCATCCTCCATCAAATATTCATCACCTGTTTCTACATCAATCACTTTGTCTACTTCATAGACATATCTTTCTTCTACACTTTTTTCCTGGGTACATGCCCCCAAAAAAATCATGCTTACTAAGACTAACGCTAATTTTTTCATGGTTGCTCTTTTTTTATTAATACAATGTTTTGTTTTCTTTTAAAATCCATTCCTGAAATACCTTGTTGGCAGATTCCTGCATACCCTGTACAAATTGAATTTTTCTTTTGGCATAAGGAAGATCCAATTCTTTGTAAATAAAATCATCATCGAATCCCGCATTAGCTGCATCTTTTTTATCATTGGCAAAAAAGACTTTTGAGGGTCTTGCCCAATAAATGGCGCCAAGGCACATAGGGCAGGGTTCACAGGATGTATAAACCTCGCAGCCCTCAAGTTGAAAATGACCTAGGTTTTTACAGGCATCCCGGATGGCTACAATTTCAGCATGCGCAGTAGGATCATTGGTTTCTAAAACGGAATTGGACCCTAACCCGATTACTTTGCCGTTTTTTACGATTACACAGCCAAATGGTCCGCCCTTACCAGACTCCATACCGGACTTTGAAAGTTCAATGGCCATTCTCATAAAGACCTTTTGCTCTTCACTCATATCTAATATAACAAAGGTACTTCAAAATAAGTTGAACACACTAGAGTTTACGGGTTTTAAGGAAATTTGTTAAGAATATAGTTCTTTTTTCGGTTTCCAAAAACCTAAAATTAAAAATTATATTCGCTTTTTATTGTCTAAAAATATCTTTTTATATTGATTTTACGAATTCCTTTTATCCTGTCCATTGATTCAGAAAGTTCTGAAAACCTTCTTTGTAATTGTCACTGACTGTAATTTGGTGGGCTCCGATTTTTACCACATTTCTAGATACAGAATCAATATGTTCCAAATTGATAATAAAGGAACGATGTACC